>JAMCZM010000034.1 GCA_023485645.1 Candidatus Martarchaeota archaeon | reverse complement strand
TTAGATGGTGTAGGGACTAAAAGATCTGATATTATGCCATTAGAGTTTGGCTCTGCACACATCACATTAGAAAAAAACATTGCAGCATCAAAATTTGACGATATTGAAGAGTTAGGGCGTTTTACAATATATTCCAACAATAAGTTTGTAGGTATTGGAATATTAAACTAATTAGAATTTTCTTTTTATAACTTTATCATATTTTTTTATTAATTTTTTATCTATACCAACTTTATTGTATAAATTTGCAGGTATGCTAAAACTCTCAGATTTTACATGTTTTGAATTTATATATTTTTGTGAATTTTCCACACCTTCAATTATGCCCAAAAGCATTTTTGGTATATTTGTTAATGTTTGATAATTCTCAGATTTTTGAATAAACTTCTTTGGAAGCATTATTGCAAGTGGCACTTTTATTACTTCATCATATAGAACGGTCCCGTGCCCTACAAAGCCGTTTTCACCTAAAGATTGACCGTGATCTGATGTTAATATAATAATCTGGTCATCTCCATATGATTCTATAATATGCTCAACCATTTCAAATGCATACGAATAACTAAGCCATGCACCTTTTTTATATAACTTCTTCCACTTTTTTATATTTTTTTCACTTGGAGGATTTTTCATAAATGGGGTAGACCAATCAAAATCTTTTGATTTTTTTCCAATATAAGGGTCGTGAGCTTCCATTATATTAACAAGAAGAAAAAAAGGCTTTTTAAATTTTAAGTTTTTGAGATGCTCGACTATTTTTTTACCACCCTTCTCCAATGGCCAACCATCAATAAATTTCGCTTTTGCCTTTTTAAGTATGGCTTTTGGAGTAAGCTTAACAGAACTTGAAATAGCCTCAAAAAGAAGATTTGGATCCTCTTTTAATAAAACTTTAGATATTTTTAATACATTATTCCCATATATATCCCTGTATTTTGATATTTTCGGTTTTACCTTACTTGATATTTCTATAACACTACCAAATATATCAGTAAAATAAGACTCTTCGTAAAAATCATCAAATTCATCAAATCCATAAATAGGATGCACATATGGATTTGCCGATATACAATGAGTTTCATAACCTATAGCTTTAAGCCTAGATACTATTGTGCTTTTCTTTAGTTTTATTTCATTTATATTGAGACCTTTTATACTCTTTGTTTCGTGTGCAGAATGTTCACTAGGATAAAGACCAGTTAAAAGAGACGCATGTGAAGGAAGAGTCCATGAGGATGGAGCTATGCAATTATCATAAATATAAAATTCACCAACATTCGAAAGAGGCATACGCCGGTGCATATCGACAAAAGCATCATATCTTAATGTGTCCATAACAATTATAGACACATTATATTTTTCCATAAAAAATCATATAATGCAATTATTCTTCCGGAATTTCTTCTGCAGATTCATACTCTTCTGTTTCAGAAAGCTCTTCTTCTCCACTTGACTTCTCTATGACATTTATCTTGCCAAACTTACCAGATGAAAGCTGTGGCGATCCTCTAAATTCACTGACATAACCATTCGTTATCTCTATAAGATCTCCCTTTGAAACCTTTGATATATCATCGCCCCATAAGGACATCTGTATGCTTCCGGTCTCATCCTTCAACGTTATATTTGCAACGCTTACGCGCTTGCCATATTTAGTTACAACTTCTCTAGGATCATCCTTTTTTGCTACTTTTGCCTGTATATTTACATTTGTGGCCCCTGCCTTCAATTCGTTTATCTTCATATTTACACCTTGACTAGAAAGACAATATTTCATTTAAACATATAAATATAAAAAAGGTTGTATTCATTTTAATGGTATTCTATAATTAAATAGCACTGCATATAAATATATTACATATTAGGTATTGTTGAAATAATGGATTTGGTAGTTTATAATGGAAATATCGGTATTAAACCCGTTCTTTTACCCATATGGAGGAGGTACAGAAAATGTATTGCTAGAGATTTATAGAAGACTTGCCAAAAAGCATAATATAACCATAATATCAGGCTCATTAAAAAATAATCAAAAAACAACATATGATGAGGTATTTGGAATTAAAATAATCAGATTAAAAGCGCATTATACTAATATACCAGGAGCTCCACTGCCTTTTTTAAAAATGGAGGACTTGAATAAAACAATATTGAAAGAGCATTCAGACATATACCACATCAATAATAGATATCAATATTTTATGAATAATATAAGGACAATAGCATCTATAAATAAAAAGATCGTGCTTACAATACATAATTCCTTGCCAAAAAACATAGATTTTGCAACAGATGTTGCGGCTCTTTTTTATGACAAATTTGAAGGAAGGAAAATTATGCATGCTGCCGACGCCATAACATGTGTATCAAAATACGCTATGGACGTCACAATTCCACAAATTGATATACAAAAATCTTCAGTAATATATAACGGAATTGATTATAATAGATACAAAAAAAGAAATAAAAATGATAGTATAGTGTCTGATATAATAAATAAAAATAATTTAGATGGATTTGTTATATTCAATAATGGGAGACTTGTCACGCAAAAAGGTCAAATATACCTTATTCGCGCATTTGGAGAATTTATTAACAAATATGATGCTAAGCTTTTGATTATTGGTAATGGACCGCTTAAAAATAACATATTACATCTTATAAAAAAATTAGGATTAGAGAATAAAATAATTCTTACAGGAGGGTTACGTGAAGAAGTAATGCCTTATTATTACAATGCATCAAACATGTTTGTGCTTCCATCACTTTATGAACCATTTGGAATGGCATTAATAGAAAGTTTATCTAGCGAATTACCAACAATAGCAACTAAAATAGGTGGCATACCCGAGATAATGCAACGTGATGGATTATACATAAAACCAAATAGTTACATAGATATTTATAAAAAAATGATTTATGCGTATGAACAAATAGATATTATGAAGAAAAAATCTGAAGCGGCAAGAAAACGAATAATTAAAAAGTTTGACTGGAATCTTATATCTAAAAAATATGAATCATTATTTTATGAATTAACTAAGTGATATTTTGGCTAAAAGAAAAAAAGAGCGTATTTGGGACAGAATTGCCAGTAAAAAGAAATTTAGTAAACGAGATTACTTTAATTTAACGCGAGCAATAATGATTATCGTTGCAGCACTTATGGTTGTAAGCTTTGCCGTCTTTTTTGCAATAGCATATTTTTCAAATGGCGGCATTGGCAAGGTATTCAATTACATGCTAACAGCAAATGGCATTATTTATTTACTTGCATTTTTATTTGAATTTCTTAGCATCTTCATAAGATTTTTCAAATGGGAATATTATATGAAAGTACTTGGTATCGATATACCAATATTCAAAAATTTTATGATATATTTATCACTTTACTCAATGAATTTAACTCCAGGAAAAATAGGACGAGTCGTATCAGCATACTCAATAAATAAAGTATCAAAACATAAATTATTCGGTCTTCTGCCGATAGTGAGCTTTGATATATTTACTGATTTTTTAGGATATGTTCTTCTTAGCCTAATTTTAGTTGTAATTTTTCCATCTTATATACCGATATTAATACCTATAGATATCATAATGCTCCTACCATTTAGTTTTATAATAAGTCCGTGGCTCTTTAACATAATAAAAAAGAATGTATTCCGCGGCAGATTTTCAGATCTTTTTGCATTCTATGGTGATGAGTATTTTGCAGCACAGAGTAAATTAAACAACAAAAAAGTTTATTTTATCTCAGCTATATTTACATTACCTGCAGCAATAATGACATCATTATCAGTATATTTCACAACACAGGCATTAGGAATACATTCTGATGTACTTAAAAGCATTTTAATATATGTGGTATCAGCAATGGTCGGAATCGCTTCATTAATACCTGGCACTATAGGATCCGCAGATCTAACGATGACCACACTTATTGCAAACAACTTTAACGTAGTAAATACATTAAGCGCAGCTGCAACTATAATGATACGCGTTTCAACACTATGGTTTGGTGTAATATTAGGTACAATATTCCTATTTTATACATTTAGATATTGGAAAAATAGTAAGATATAAATTAGTATGAACACATAAACCTTACCATGACAGAAAATGTAGAAACAAATAATAATCCTAATCAAGTACATCCATCATTTGCAAATGTTATAAAAAGAAAGGAGAGTATCAAAAACAACCTTAGTTCTATAAAACATAGAATAGGTATATATAGCGCAAAAGGAGGTGTAGGGAAGACAACAACAGCGATAAATATCGCGTATACACTTAATAAAAAAGGGTTTAAGGTAGGCTTATTAGATGCGGATATAGATTGCCCAAATTTAACAGTTTTTTTGGGTATAACAGATATGATGGATATAGAACATATACCACTTGTTCCTCTAGTTAAGGATGGGATAAAAATAGCGTCAACTGCGATGCTTGTCGATGATACTAAGAAACCTATAATATGGAGAGGCCCTATAATAGTAAAAATGCTTTATGATTTTTTTGAAAATACTACGTGGGGTGACTTAGATTATTTAATAATAGATTTACCACCAGGTACATCAGATGCTCCGTTAACTATAATGCAAGTACTCGATATGGACGGATTTATAATAATCACGACAGAACAAAAAGTAGGTGCATTAAACTCTGTTAGATCCGGGCTTATGGCAAAAAGACTAAGTAAATCCATTATAGGTGTAATTGCAAACATGACTAAGGAAAATAAACATAATGAACACATAAATTATGTGTGTGCTAGTTTGGGGACAGAACTCTTAGGTAATATACCATTTGATAAAGACATAGAGGATATGAGCAATGGATCTGATGTAGCTGTACTAAATAACCAGAAAATATACGAATTATATTCTAATATTGTTGAAAAAATAATTGGTTAAGGGCTCTTTGATGAAAGCATTATGAGCAACTCATTGTTGTCATCAGATGCGGCCTTGACTCTTTTTTTTATATGACATTTTAAACATTCATAATGTATTGTAAATTGGCCATTTTTATATGTTGAATATTTCGGTATCATATTACCCAAACACGTAGAAAGTCTATCGCCAGGATGTATATCTACATGCTTACTTGAAAGACATTTTGGGCAATGATTTGTATATCCAGTTCCACGTACCAAAAAATTACAGTTATAACATTTGAACTCTTCTATTTTTCTGCGGAAATTTTTATTTGGCATACTAACAAATTCCCTCTTTAAAAGTAAAATATATATACTTTTTTATACTATATATAATATCGTATTTATAGTATTGCGCTTGTAATTTAAATTATTTTATTGCGAATATTATCTATTTATACTTATATAAAGGTGAAAACATGGCTGAAGATAAATTTGGAGGACAACAGATATTATACCTACCGGACGGAGCAACTAGATTGCTAGGCAGAGATGCCCAGAGAACCAACATCGCAGTTGGTGTTGCAGTTGCAAATGCAGTTAAATCTGCTCTTGGGCCAAAAGGTATGGATAAAATGCTGGTTAGCGATCTTGGAGATATAACAATAACAAATGATGGAGCTACAATATTGCAGGAAATGAATGTTGAGCACCCAGTAGCAAAAATAATGGTAGATATAGCAAAAACACAAGATAAGGAAGCGGGAGATGGAACAACAACAGTTGTAGTACTCGCCGGAGAGCTCTTGCGTGGAGCTGGAGAGCTATTAGAACAAGGCGTGCACCCAACAACAATCATAAAAGGATATAAGATTGCTGCGGAAAAATCTGCTGAATTTTTAACACATATATCAAAAGAAATAGATCCAAAAGATGATGCAATCTTACAAAAGATCGCAATGGTATCTATGGGTTCAAAAAATATAGGAGATGATAAGACAAAAGAGTACTTATCAAAACTTGTTATTAACGCTGTCAAACAGGTAATGGATAAGGATCCAAGAGGAAAAATAGTAATAGACCATGATTTGATAAAAATAGAAAAGAAGGTTGGTGGTAGCATTGCAGATACACAGTTCATAAGCGGTGTATTAATAGATAAGGAGATTGCACATCCAGGTATGCCAAAATCTATAAAAGGAGCAAAGATTGCATTATTGGATGTTGCATTAGAAATAGAAAAGACAGAGACCGATGCAAAAATCGAAATAACATCACCAGAGCAAATGCAGGCTTTCTTAAGACAGGAAGAACAAATGCTAAAAGATATGGTGGAAAAAATAAAGAATAGCAAAGCCAACATAATCATAACACAAAAAGGCATAGATGACGTTGCCCAACACTTCCTTGCAAAAGCTGGCATAATAGCAGTAAGAAGAGTTAAGAAGAGTGATATGGAAAAGCTTTCAAAGGCAACCAATGGAAAGATTGTTACAAGTCTTGATGACTTAAATGAAAGTGACCTTGGTTTTGCAGGTATGGTAGAAGAGAAAAAAATCGCTGGCGAACAAATGGTATTCGTTGAGGATTGTAAAAATCCAAAGACCATATTCATAAGAGGCGGAACGCAGCACGTTGTTGATGAAGCAGAACGTTCACTCACAGATGTGATTGGCGCAATATCGAGCGTTGTAGAAGATAACAAGTATGTACTTGGAGGAGGTGCAACTGAAGTCGATTTGGCAATAGAGCTAAGAAAGTATTCAAATGATATCGGGGGTAGAGAACAACTTGCAATACAAAAATTTGCAGATGCATTAGAGATAATACCAAAAACATTATCAGAAAGCGCAGGTATGGATGCAATAGATACATTAGTACAACTAAGAAACAAGCATAGAACAGCTGATGGCAGCACCTATGGAGTTGATATCTATAAAAATATTATAGGAGATATGCAAAAGCTTGGGGTT
>JAMCZM010000047.1 GCA_023485645.1 Candidatus Martarchaeota archaeon | reverse complement strand
AAAAAGGGCGGCGAAACGGGATTTTCCGTTAAAATAGAGATATGATATTATACCTTTGTATGACAAACTACTATAATTGCATATGTTAGTTATAGCTAAAAGAGAGTGAAGCAATGGCAAGGCTTTATACAGGAAAACATGGAAAATCAAAATCTAGAAAACCGATTGTAGATAGTGCGACTTTTGGAAGCGGAAATGGAGAATTATCAAAAGAACAGATTGAAAAGATAATAATTGATTATGCAAAAAGTGGCATGAGCCCTGCACTTATAGGCGAAGCACTAAAAACAAAGCATAATGTTAAGTATATAAAGCAGGCAATAGGCATGCGCCTTCTTGAATTCTTAAGCGAGAAAAAATTGAATGGAGAAATCCCTTCTGATATGATAGATCTTATAAGAAAGGCAGTGACGATGAGAAGACATATCGAAAAAAATAAGCAGGATGTTTATGGTAAGATAAGACTCATTAGAATAGAATCAAAGATATGGAGGCTTGTCAAATATTATAGAAGAATAGGCAGCATACCAGAGAATTGGAAGTATGATCCAAGCACCGCTGAACTTCTTATCAAAAATAGGTAGAGTGTGTTATTATGGCATTTCAAAAAGGAGTAGACAAATGGAAACTTAAGCGATGGTTCTCAGTATATGCACCAGCGGTCTTTAAGGACACAATTATAGGAGAGATTCCGGGAAATGATGAGTCAAGCGTTCTTAACAGGAACATGAAAGTAAGTCTTGATGTGGTCACACAAAACCCACAAAACACATATACAAATCTATTCTTTAAAATTACAGAAGTTGACGGAGATAAAGCTAAAACAAAGCTTGTTAAAATGGAGATACTTTTTAGCTATGTAAGATCCATGGTAAGAAAGTATAGAAGTATATCTACTTCAGTAGTAGATGTTAAAACAAAGGATAATGTAAACATAACAATAAAACCTATTGCCATAACAGCAAAACGAGAGACGCACAGCAGACTGATAGGGATGAGAAAAGAGATGAACCAATTTATAGAAGCGTACTCGAAGGAAAATAGCGCAGATGCTATAATAGAGGCAGTTATATCAGGCGCATTACAATCTGAAATACAAAACAAGCTAAAGCATATTGCACAATTAAACAAAGTAGAGATAAGAAAACTTGAGGTAAATAACTGAATAGTGATTTCTTGTCTTTTGGTTTTTTATACCAGATCTTTTTATATCCTATAATTTATATATTTCCCGCATATGCAGCAAATGGAGCTCCCATACTTTTTGGAGGGGGGTATCCGCTAGATTTAAAGAAAAAGCTTTTTGGAAAACGCATTTTTGGCGACCATAAAACCATACGCGGTACATTATCAAGTATTATTGCAGGCATAATTATAGGATTAATAGAGTACCCGTTTTTTCATTACATGCTCTTTATAGCAATATTACTCACATTAGGAGCAAACGTTGGGGACCTATTTGGCAGCTTTATAAAAAGAAGAATTAATATGAAATCTGGAAAGAGTTTTCCTATAATGGATCAATACGGCTTTCTTCTTTTTGCATTGATATTTGCATTGCCTTTTGGCAATTATCCGCAGCTTTTTGGTATAATATTTATAATAATTTTAACTGGAATCATGCACCCGCTTACAAATATTGGGGCGAATAGATTAAAATTAAAGGATGTACCGTGGTAAGTGAATAAAAAGATTCTGTGGAAAGATTATAAAACTTTGAATTTAAATTGAAGTATCTTATAGATATTATTTTGAGTTAGATTTTTATGGATATTGAAGAACTTTTAGGATTTTCAAAAAGAACGGGATTTTTCTGGCCTGCAGCAGAAATATACGGAGGTGCATCAGGCATATTTGATTATGGACATTTAGGGGCATTAATGCGCAGAAAATTTGAGGAGATATGGCTTAATTTCTTTGTATATAGAAATGAGAATTACTATCCAATAGAGGGATCTAACATACTGCCCGAAAAGCCCCTTATAGCATCAGGGCATGCAGCACGTTTTAATGATGTAATCGTGGGCTGCGCAAAATGCAAGAGCTATTATAGGGCAGATGTATTGCTTAATGATATGAAAATAACCGTCGCAGAAGGTGCTAGCGCAGCTGAATTAGGCGAAATCATAAAAAAGAATAATGTAAAGTGCCCAAAATGCTCAGGAACGCTCTTAGAACCCAAAGCATTCAATATGATGATTGGTGTTTCTTTAGGACCAGAGAAAGGGGAGATGGGGTATTTAAGACCTGAGACTGCACAATCTGTATATCTTAATTTTTTTAGAGAGTTTAATATCTTAAGAAAACGCTTGCCTATAGGACTTGCCATAATAGGTAGGGCATATAGAAATGAAATATCGCCAAGGCAGGGCTTATATAGAATGAGAGAATTAACCCAAGCTGAATTGCAGATATTTTTTGACCCTGATACATTTAACCCTATAGATAATGACAACTTGCTAGAAAGAAAATTAAATGTAATTTTATACGTAGATAAAAAGGAGAGGGTAATTACAGGTAACGAGCTTGTTACATCATTTAATATACCGAAATTTTATGCATACCATATGGGCCTTATAGATTATTTTTATAAGGAAGTTTTAAGCATAAAAAATGATAGAATGCGCTTTTTAGAAAAAGGAGGGGAGGATAAGGCATTCTACAATAAAGTGCATATGGACATAGAAATAAATGTTGATAGCTGGAATGGATTTAAAGAGGTTGGAGGATTACATTATAGAGGTGATTATGATTTAACTTCACACTCTAAAGGATCCAACATAGATCTATCCGTTAATATTAACGGTAAAAAAGTAATGCCAAATGTATTAGAATTAAGTTTTGGCCTTGATAGGAATCTTTGGATGTTAGTTGATCAGTCATTAATAAAAGAGGAGGATAGGAGCATATTCAAAATTAAAAGATTCCTTGCCCCATACACATTTGCTATACTACCGCTGCAAAAGGATGATAATATAATAAAAGCATCGCGTGACATATACGAAAATTCAAGAAGAATTTTCAATGTATATTTTGATGAAAGCGGTTCTATTGGACGGCGATATGCACGTATGGATGAAATTGGAACTCCATTTTGCATTACAATTGATTTCAATACTGTTGATAGCAATTCCAATGAATATAATACAGTTACAATACGCGAGCGCGACAGCAAAAAGCAAGAGCGCATCAAAATATCTGATATATCAGAGTACATATCAAAAATGGTGAAGTTTGGTTATTAGATGGCAATAAATAGTAGGTTGCTTGAAACTAACCTAATACCTATAAAAATCTTCAACATGCAGCATACGTTTGAAAGCGCACAGCCATTAACATTCTATGCTGATTACTACATACGAGACAATATGATAAAATATCCATCAAACAATAGGATTTTAGAGCTAAAACATTCCGGCAGTATTGACGATGGCAGCATATCCGCAATAGGCTCAAACACAATATATGCATTGCAAGAAGTAAAAAAACGCTTTAGGCTTCAGGATCGAATGACGTATATATATTCAAAAATTGATACTGACAAGTTTATGTCAGAATCCATTAAAAAATATTTTGGCATGCGTGTTACGATGAATGATCCTTGGGAAACTACGGTCGTTTTTATAATTTCCCAATTTAATAACGTAAAACGCATCAGGCTAATAACAAAAAAATTAATGGAGCGCTTTGGCACGCCTATTTATGATGAGCATAATATGGTAATTGGCCATAATTTTCCGACAATCGAAGCTATAGCCAATGCACGTGATATTGATATAATGTCTTGTGGGCCTGGATTTCGTGGCAAATACCTAAAGAGCGCAGCGCAAATGTGCATGGAAAACTTAGATCTTTATTCATTAAATGGCAAAAGTTATTATAAGATTAGAGATGCACTTATGAGCGTACATGGAATAGGTGAAAAAGTTGCGGATTGTATTGCGCTTATGGGTTATGGAAAAACCGAGGCATTTCCTATAGATAGATGGGTTAAACGCGTTATGGAACGAGTCTATTTCAAAAAAGAGCAAAAAATAGATAAAATCGCTGATTTTGCAAATAATAGATGGGGCAAATATGCTGGATATGCACAACAGTATATTTTCTGGAATGGAAGAAGTATAGGTGTTATATAATGGAAAAAATAGATGCTCAAATAGAAAAAATAGAAAGTGAATTTGAAACTCTGCAAAAAAATTTTGATGAAGCGCATGAATTATCAAGAGAGATGATACGGAATGCGGCAAAGATGATAACGTATATACATAACGACAATACCGATGGCATAGAATTAGTTTCAAAAGCCATTGAAATTTTACATAAAAAGCTCAAAGCGTTTGAGGGGCGCTTTAGATATATTGTAATCCAAGCGTATCAAGAAATGGCTGAAGCGCGCATATTTTATGATATAAAAATTAATGAGCATATTCCAACCCCAGATGAGATAGGTATAGATTATGAGTCATATATACTTGGACTTATGGATGTCGTCGGAGAATTGAAACGTGAATTGCTAAACGCATTAAGAAAAAATTGCATTGATGATGCAAAAAAATACTTTGATTTTATGGAGTATATTTACGATTCTACAAGAAGCATACGTTTTGCAGAAGCAATACTTCCAGGTTTTAGAAAAAAACAGGATGTTGCACGCATCCAAATAGAAAACGCCGGAAGTGATATACTAAAACATGATAGATAAAAATCCTAATGCATTTTATCGCTGGACGCAAATAGATCTATCATCCTGTTAAGCTCTGTTGTATCCTTATTTTTATATGATATTGATGCTATTTCTATTACGCTGCTATTTCTTTTTAATGATACACCATGAGAGATTATCCTCTTTGAACACTTATCATTTAGATATTTATTCACGGCTGCCTGCGTTAAACCCAATAGCTCTGAAATGCTATCCTGATTTAATTTATATTTTTCTCTTAATATATGCGCAATGGCATAACGTATTGATGGAATTTCATCACGTATAATAGGCTCGCAGCTCAGTTTCATAGATCGCATAATAAATACCTTTATAAACATTGTATAGATAAGGCTTAATATTTTTATACTTTTATATTTAAGTACAAGTATGGTGTTCGTTTGAGAGGAAAAGAGACGATAGTGACATGTGAGTCATGCGGTAGAAAGATACCAAGAAACAAAGGCGTTAGTTTTGAAAGATCAGTAAGCTTCAATACAGAGCTTAGAACTGCAAACGACGTCAGATTTTTTGAAAGGATGAAAGTTTACTATTGCGTTAGTTGCGCAAAGCATAGGGGCATATTCCAAAAGAAAAAAGAACAGGCTATGAGGCGTAGTGCCAAAAAGTTGGTGTAATGACTATAGAGCCTGACAATGACCTAATCATATTCAAAGAGCGATTGAATAAGGATAAGGGAAAACAGGCTGATAGTAACAAACATAGTTCTGAAAAGGAGGGCAAAAAAAATGAAAGCGAGAGCCTTAAAAAAATGAAAAATAATGTTGCCCTTAGCTATGTGACTGAAAAGGAGAGCAATGAAGAAGTAAAAAATGCAATTGTCGATCAGTTGGGCAGTGAATATGAAGCTGGAGAGATCCTTGGCAGATCGCATAAAAAACATATAGATACTGAAAAAGAGAGCAGAAAGGCGGCAAAAGGATTATTTTGTGTTTGGCATTCGTGGAGAGATGCATACGCCATATGCGATTATTGCCGCAGGCCATTTTGTTTTGAGGATCTTATTGAGCAATCGGGCAGGTACTATTGTCTTGAGGACATAAATTATGCCGCAAAAATGTATGATAGGGGATATAATCTTTCAGCCGCATTAATCTCTGGAATGCTTCTTTTCATACCAATAATAATAGTTATATACCTAAATAATTCCACTTTAATAGACATGCTTAATTATATAAATAATGTAGGATTGCAGCAATTTATAAACGCCCCTAAGGCGTTATATATAAACATAATATTTGAATTTGTAATTTCATTGTTAAGCTTTATAGCTGGACTGATTATGGTAGTTGGAGCTCGAAGATCTACAGGGTTTGGCATATTCTCTTCAATATTGCTCTTCTCTTTCTTTATATACGTTTATATACAAACGCACGCGATGCTGCCGCTATTTATATCGATAATAGGAATTGTCGCATTCTTTTTAATAGTATATTCAAGAAGCGGATATAGCGATGAAACACTCCCATATAATTATAGCAGACCAGAGTCGCAGCAGAATTTAGACTGGCCAGAAGTTGGCAATTTCTAAAATATTTTATGATCTAAATATTTTGCAATGATCTTTGCTGATACCTGCCGCGCGTTTCAAGCTCATTTAATTTTTTAATTATTAATTTATGCCCTTTAGAGCTTTTTTTATATGATGAAATAAAGATGCTAAAGCTCTTTTGACCAATTGAACGCTTCATTAAAAGTATATCCAACGCCTTTTGCTCTACTGATTCTATTATCTCAGAGAGCCCAAAATCTATAATAAATAATTTATTTTCAAAAACCATAATATTTGCTGTGGTGAAATCACCATGGCATATATTGTTATTATGAAGTTTGCCTAGCAATATTCCCGCCTCTTTTAAATATACACTCTTATTCCCATCAATTTTACTAAGTAATATGCCATTTATAAAACCCATCGTAATACCATATTTTGATACAAGAAATAGTGGTGGAACCGCTATGCCACGTGAATGTGCAAGTGCAAGTATTCGTGCCTCGATTTTTGTGCGCTGCTCGCGTATCTGATTATCAAGCGATTGGATGCGATATAATTTTTTCTGCCTTACTTTTACAACACAATCTATGCCAAGTATATTTGACCTGTATACATTTGCCTCTGCACCGTTTGATATTTTCATTTAGGCACCAAAACTGTATCTATTCTAAATCTCTGATTTATATCGCACTCATTTATATTTGATATTACATTATTATTTAACATTTTTTGCGCAACCAATGCTATCATAGCACCATTATCCGCATTAAATTGATTTTCGACAAATCCGAATTTTATTTTATGCTCATCTGCAATGCATTTTAACATAGCTTTTAGTCTAAC
>JAMCZM010000003.1:6902-7600 GCA_023485645.1 Candidatus Martarchaeota archaeon | reverse complement strand
ACTGAAATAAACCAGAGAGCGCGCCAATTAAAAGAAGAGATAGAAAAACAGAGTAAAGACATGGTAGAGCAATTACGCGTGCATGGCGAGGAGAGCAAAAATCTTTGAATGACTGATTTATATTCTTTACCATAACATCTTTTTGCTTTCTGAAATCATTAAACTTTTTCATAAGGTCTTCTGCAATTTTTGTCTGTTCTACTATAGACTCATTATACTTTTTGCTCTCCTCGCCATGCACGCGTAATTGCTCTACCATGTCTTTACTCTGTTTTTCTATCTCTTCTTTTAATTGGCGCGCTCTCTGGTCTATGTCAGATTTCATATCGGCTATTACCTTCTCCCTGTTTTTATTTATGCTCGTTATAAATTCATTATATTCCTTAGATTTTGTAGAGAGATCTTTTAGATTATTCATTGCGGTGTTAAGCTTATCTAAACGTTCATCAGATTCCAAATATTTTGTCTTATCAACTATGTCATTCATCTGTTTTTCAGCATTATTAAATGCGCTTTCTATGCTGTTTTTTATTTCTATAACGACATTCTTATCGCGTTCCACCTGAACATAAACATTATTTATTTCAGTTAACTTCGCTTGGATATTAGGCAATTTTTCTGTATATAACCTATTTGCCTTTTGCACAATCACCTTAAGATCATCAAGATTCTGTGCAAGAAGATGCAGCTCCTCCTCG
>JAMCZM010000003.1:0-6892 GCA_023485645.1 Candidatus Martarchaeota archaeon | reverse complement strand
TTTTAGTATCCCATTCTTCATATCTTTTGGAGACATACTTAATGGAGATACATACATTTTTCCCATTTCATATGTTACTTCTACGATACCGCCTTTTTCAAGTATCCTAGACCAGCTCTCGACAGTTAGAGGACCAATACCCAATTCGGATGCAATGCTATTTAGTTCCATTCTTCCTTTGAGCTTTAAAAGATCAACCAAAGAGTCGATAGTTGTTTTTGCTTCCTCTCCCGCTATTTAAACACCACTTTATCGCCCTAAATACACTCTAATATAGTATTTAGTATTAAATAACTTTTGCTGATTTTCACATTTTTCATAATATTAAAGTTATGTAAAAGATTAAATAGTATATCTATTTTGACATAATTTAAAATATACGTAAATTTTTATATGAGAAACTTTCATTATACCTATTAATTTTATGTCCTATTTGATAAAAATGCTAAATTGATAAAGCTTTATATATATTTAGTTTAATATTAATATAGTTTATTTTTAAAATAGTGTGTATATGGAACATAACGCGCCTCAGGCACATTGCAATGACATGACAGATTACGTAACAAAAGATATGAAGAATGGGATACTAAAAATAGTTATATTAAGCATGGTAAAACGCGGTAATTATTACCCATATTTACTACTAAAAGACATTAAAAAATTTGGGCCCAAATTTGTTATAAGTAAGGATATTAAAAATAATGTTTATAATACGCTACAGGCACTTGAAAATGGCGGTTATATAAAAGCGCACCATATCATTGAAAATGATAAATCTAAAAAATATTATAGAATAACAAAAATGGGTATTAGCGCTTTAGATAGGACTAGATTGATGATGAGTAAAGCCTTTAAGGAGGCAATGAAAACATTTGATGATTAATATGAATAAAGACGACGATAATATAATAGAGATAAAGAATTTGATTAAAACATTTGGAAGCTTTATAGCAGTAGATAATGTAAGCCTTAACATAGAAAGAGGAAAGATTTTTGGATTATTAGGACCTAATGGCGCAGGAAAGACTACAACAATTAGCTTAGTATTAGGTATATTAAAACCCACATCAGGCGCCATAGTAATAGATGGACTTGATAATATAAAGGATAATGAGTTGGTAAAAGAAAAAATAGGGTTTATGACGCAAGAAACCATAGTTGATTCTGATTTAACAGCGTATGAAAACCTAAAGATTGCCGGCAAACTATACCACTTAAAAGGTGAGGCATTAGAAGCTGCTATAAAAAATGCACTAAAAGAGGCGGATTTAGAAGCATTTGCAAACAAAAAAGCTGGCTCATTCTCAGGAGGCATGAAAAGGCGTTTATATTTAGTAAAATCTATGATACACGCACCAAAAATATTGATACTAGATGAACCTACAACAGGACTAGATGTACAAAACAGAGTTGAGATGTGGAAGCGCATAGATGATTTAAACAAACGTGGTGTGACAGTCATATTAACTACGCAATACCTTGAAGAGGCGGATAGGTTATGCAACAAAATAGCTATAATAGACCATGGAAAAATCGTTGCACATGGGACCGCATCAGAATTGAAAAAACAGGTATCTGAAGGCAGCGTAATAGAGATAATTGCTGAAACGAATGTTGTAGAGCAAATAGTAAAGCTATTAAGAACAAAATTAAAGCTTGAAGTTAATGTAGAGGATGAGAAGATAGAGGCATTTGTCGCAAAGGATGACATAAAAATGGTTTCAAAGGTTGCTGATGCAATATACAAAGAAAAAATAACAATATCCTCAATAAGCCTGCGACTGCCCACTATGGATGATGTATTTATAAAATTGACAGGATCTTCAATTCGTGACAAACTCGAAGAACAGAATTCGGATAGAGCAAATATTATGATAAAAAGGTAATATTGATGGGAATTTTTGGAGATACATATACACTATTGACCCGTGAACTTATAATATTCAAGGCCAATTTACGCACTAATCTTATACGTTCAGTTATATTTCCCATTGTAATTATATTCTTCTTTGGAAATATATCTGCAAGCACATTTAACATAGGCATAACAGTAGTAAATTATGCAAACAACCCACAGGCCTCCTCATTTATAAATGCATTGACCTCAAGCAAAACGCTTCAGGTGCAGCAAGTTACATCACAATCTAGCGCAATAAATATGTTATCACAAGGAAAAACTTCCGTTGTACTTGTGATACTTCCATCATTTCCAAATAAGGTCAATGGAAACCCCAGTATTGATATATATTACTCAAATTCCAATTTTGCTAATATTGGAGCTGCTATACCACTTATACAATCCACCGCACAATCATACAATGCGGGCATAAGCACAAACATACTACAGCAGCAAAACAATAATGCAGTATTAGAATCCAATGTTGCAGTTGTACCGTTATATGGAACATCAAGCAGCTACAAGGTATTCCTTGTAGGCGGCATACTAGCGATGGTTGCGGCATTCGGTACGGTATTTGGAGGCGGCATATCAATAATAGCGGATAGACAATTGGGCGTTCTTAAATCATTTTACATTGCACCGATAAACAAAAAAACGATTATATTTAGTAAAATGATATCAGGGGTCATACAATCAATAATATATATGTTAGTAGCACTCGGTATAGGCTTTATTGATGGTGCAACAATAGCAATGGGTGTTTTAGGACTTGTTTGGATAATACTACTCATAATGCTTGTTGCAATAGGTTTTGCAGGAGTAACAACAGTCATTGCGTCTAGAGTAAATAAAGTCGAAGTATATGCAATACTTGCACAAGTGGTAGTATTACCCATGTGGTTCTTATCAGGCGCATTCTTTCCTGCTACATCGCTTCCCTCGTTCATACAGCCATTTAGCACGCTAGATCCCATGACATACGCAACGCAGGGCATACGTGATGTAATGATGCTTGGTTATTATCCAATACAAGCAATAACAACAGATATAACAGCACTTTTAATATTCATTGCATTTGGACTTATAGCAAGCGCGTTATTATTTAAAAATTATGTTGATTAGGTGATATGATGAACATTACAAAAATAGAGCAAACAAAGGTTTTCAAATATACTATCATTAGTATATTTCTGTCGATTGTCTTAAGTAGCGTAGTATTTTCAGCAAATACCACAGCAAGCGCGCTAAGTACATCAGGCAGCAGTGTTGATGGCGCATTATCCGTATCCAATGTTGCCATATCTCCAACGCCAGTTATAGCCGGAAGTAACGTAACATTAAGCTTCTCTTTATTCAATTCGTATTCACAAGAATTAACAAATGTGAATATAGGACTTGAATCCTCAAGTGAATTGATAAATGTATCTCCATCAAAATCCTATCTTGTAGATTCTATTGGAACTGGCATTTATGGAGGAATTGGGAGCAATCCATTTATCTATAAATTACACATACCTTCAACACTAATATCAGGTATATACACAATAGATGTTGTTGCAAACTACGAAACTACAACAAGTGGAAGTAGTGTAAATTTGCCTGGAAGCTCAGTAATACCAATAACAGTATATATTTATGGCAAACCTAACCTGAATTTTAATGTTCAAGAGCAATCTAATATAATACCAGGAAGCGCACTTAATGCTAATTTAATTGCGACAAATACAGGAACTGCAACGGCCAGAAATATAACTGTAACAATAAAAAACACTAATGATTTTTCAGTTATAGGACAGAACGAGTATACATTTGGAGACACTGCGCCAGGCGCAACACAGCAGATACCGCTTGATCTTTTAGTAAATAGCAATATAACATCTGGAACACACAATATAACCTTATATGTTTCATATACTGGATCAGTTTCAAATTTCACTGGAACTGTTAATGTACCAGTAGACGTAGCGTTAGGTGTACCACATATAGTTACGAGTATAGTAAACGCACAACCAGAGCAGATATATTCTGGCGGCAATCAAACATTAACGATTAATATACAAAATACTGGAAGCGGCATTGCAAGGGATTTGGTTGCAACATTTTTGAGCAGCAATACGATAAGCGTAAGCGGATCAGCATCCACATTTTATATAGGAATGCTTCAGCCAGGCAGCAGCATAAATGAAAATTTATACATAACAGCAAATGGAAATTCGAGCGAAACTAGTAGTTTTATACCAGTAGAACTTAATTACACATCAGCAAATTATGCAAACGCTACCAGTATAGAGCGCAATATTTCCATAAATATAGCAAAATCTGCGGTTTTCCAGATAACTAATGTAACGGATAATTCATATCCTGGAAATGCTTATGGCCCAATTGTATTAAAAATAAAAAATACAGGAAATGAAGCTGCAACTCAAATATCCATATCACTGCAGTCTATATATCCATTAAGTCCAGTAGCGGGAAATGCATACATAGCGCAATTAAACCCAGGAGAATCTACAAATGTAACATTCTATATTAGTACAGACCAGAATGGAAATCCAGGCCAATATCCTATAACAATATATGAACAGTGGAAGCAAAATAACGGAGCACCAAATCAGGTCTTCTACGGTTCAAACAATTATTATGCCACAGTATACGCAAACGCAGGACAAAGCTCTGGCACAAATAGCAATGGAGGAGGCATTAATTATATATTATATGCAGTAATAATTGTTATTGTGGCAGTATTTGTTTATAGGTACAGAGAAAAGATAATAAAAAGGCAACAAAAAGGCACGCATAGTAAAAAGTAATAAGCATTCTGCCTTTAATTCTTTTCTTTTTTTATTTAATAGCAATTAATGGTGTACCATAGTGAAATTTAACATTTACTATATGCTGGATGATACGATAGCAAAATATAGGTTGCCGCAGTGGGTAAAACCATATATAGTAGAATATATTAAGGAAAACCCGATATATGCAATTAAAAAGGGTATGAGTTTCATCGATGTTAAAAGAAAAAAGGGGCTTATTTCTAAAGGATATGTGGAGCTACCAAATGGTACACGATTTGAAATGAATTTTGTTGCTGATATATTAAACCAGTTTTATTATGGTGAAAAATCCATTTCAGACGTATATGAGAGATGGTCTAAAAATAATTATAATTTAGATAAGGGATATTCAGATGGATTTAGAAAGCTTTCAGTGCTCTCGAAAAAACATATGCGCGCCATAAAGAATTTAATTGATGGAATGGAAATGCGAGATATTGGGCCAAATACAGGAACATTAAAATTGCTTGATTTTATGGAGCATTTAGATACCATTGAAGAGCGCATATTAGTTTCAGGATTAATATTAAGATACACGTACGCGCAGACATTTGGAATGATATTTTATAAGGTATTTTATCCAACAGCGCCTGAGTTTATGAGGTCTTTTGGAAAAGCGCTCTCTGCCGACAACAAAACAATGCAATGGCTTGATTCTGAACTCAAATATGTACTTCAAAACGGCGATCATGAAAAAAATTTAGCATTTATAAAAAATATGCTTGCAGTTGCTGCAGAATGCATTGATACTGAACTTCCATCCGCAAAGCGCTCTGGGATAGAAAGGGAGTTTCTTTTGCTTAGAAATATTTCAATTGCATACCCATTACATATAATAAAGGAATGTGGTTATGATATCGATCCAGATGCCTACGCCCGATTAATTTTTAAAAATAAAAAACAATAATTATTTTATTTTTTCATTAGTTTTTAGCACATTAATTTTTATAATTTTTTATTTCAAAAATAAAACTGCCATTTTATTAGAGTAAGGTATAAATAGATACTACGACATATTTAATAACTAAACATAGGGTGAACTAAATGCCAGAAGAAACAAATAGAATAAACGAGGGAACACGTGGACCAGAGAACACTGTTTATATAGGCAAAAAGCCTACTATGAACTATGTATTGGCTGTAGTGACGCAATTCAACAGCGGCATGCCAGAGGTCACTATAAAGGCGCGCGGGAATGCAATATCTAGGGCAGTAGACGTGAAGGAGATTGTACTTAATAGATTTCTGCCAAACGTAAAGGAAAAGGCAATAAAGACATCTTCCGAAGAATTAGTGAATGAGGATGGAACCCGCTCCAAAGTTAGTGCAATACAGATAACGTTGATAAAATAAGTCTGACAATGCAGCTATATTGCTGCACTTTTTATTTTTATGTTTTTATTTTAACATTTTTAATATTTATTACACTTATTTTTATATATAACAAAGTATTGATTTAGGACATAGCATTTGTTATTTTCCAGATGGTAAAAGCCCATATCCCGTTAGCCTCCAACGCTTTGAAATATTTCTTAGTATTGCTATTTTAGCATCCTTATCTATGCAAACTGGATGATTTAATTCTAAAGAGAGTGTATCCTTCTTTACCTTTTTTATATGCCCGACGACCGTTGCTGTCGCAATTCCAAGTATTAATGGTTCTCCTTCTTGGAAGCCTTGCTCAGGAATATCCGTTCTATTTATTCTTTTATATATTATTATAAACATATCGAGCAATTCTGGCAATTTGCCCACATGACCAACAACCCTACCTACAAGATTATCAGCTTTCACAAATGTAGGATCTATTGTTGTAGCCATCCCAATAAGACCGCCCGATATAGCACTTTCAATTGTTTCCGTCCCATTATTCATGCTGACTATCTTTGTTATGGTTGTTTTGTATTCATCCTTTTTAGAATTGCTCGATATGTTTATCCCTGGACGTATTTCTATTACATCATCCTTCTTAAATCTTCCACGTATAATTGATCCGCCTATTACACCGCCAATAAGATTTGTTACATCCGCCCCAGGCTTATTAACATCAAAAGATCTAACTATATACATTATTGGATCTGAATCCACGTCGCGTTTAGGCAATTTCATCTCTGAAATCATTTCCAATATTTTATCTATGTTTATATTTTTATTT
>JAMCZM010000049.1:2993-8598 GCA_023485645.1 Candidatus Martarchaeota archaeon | reverse complement strand
TAAACAGATGGTTGGATGGAAGATATGGCAAAAAAGAGATGAAAGAATTGATACTGCAATAAGTTGCATTGCATTACTACATAACTTATTCAGGATGAGTTATGGGTGACTTTTGTCCCAGACTCAAATTATGCGTAAACTATTTATATTAAAAAGGAGCATATCTTGCTCGTCAGGTGTATATACTATGTTAAAAAATGTTGAAGGTACTAAAAGCAACAATAATGTTACAAAAGCAATGCTTATAGGATCCGTTGTAGGCGTTTCAATTGGTCTTGCAGCGCTTTTTTCATGTATTAATAATGTCAATAATATAGACGCCATAAAAAAGACTAATAAAAATATGGTTGTAATTAGACGAGAAATTAATGAAGTCAATAATACCGCGTATGTTTCTACCGCAATAATCGCAGCATCTGTTTCATTGGGGCTTGGCGGACTTTTAAGGATAGCATAAACTAGTTGTGATTAATATGAATAATGAGACTACTACTAAGAGTAAGAATATAGATTTTAAAATTCATCATCTACCAAAAATTGAAGGTTATGAAGGCATTATAAAGGACGGAATTCCAATGAGTACAAATGTCATAACCTCATCGGGATATGGGTCTTGTAATATAAAAGTGATTGTCCGAGAATCAATATATAATAAAATATATGAGAATATAAATCCTGATCTTCAAGAGTTTGCAATAAAATGCAATGGAAATAAGAGCATATATTATTCAATGAATGGTTATATTGATATATATATTTCTGGATATTCATATGAAAAAAATTCTGAGGTGCGCAAGTTTATTGCATTTATCGGCCAGAAAATAAAATGTTTAGAATATGAAGAATCAATGTTGAGAACCTAAGTGATTATATGATGACGCAAAAAATTAATGTGGATAAAGTGCCACTTATACCAGTTGAAGAGTATCTAGAGAATAGAATATCTAAAAAATTTCAGAAAAAATTAAACAATCACAATGAAAAAACATTCGGACATGATATATATGAATTTAATAATAGCAAATATCTTACAATTTTTTCAAATGAAAGATTTGAAATAATACCTATAATATGTGTTAACGGTACTGAGGGGATACGTTCCGTCAGGCACAAATATATTAATTCTAGCGGAATGGCATTTATAGATATTGTAAGTTCTTATACGATTGTTGAAGATACCCCAAAAGGCATTATATTATCATCTGTTTCAGTACCTTTTTATAATGGAAATTTTATGATTAAGGACGCTAAAAATGTGATTATCGAATCGGGGATAAATATAAAGACAAATAGTATAACTTCAGAAAGAATTACACTAGATGGTTAAAGGTAACACCTTTTTTTTGGAGAGATATCATTTAAGGCTGGTAATATTTCAATAAATGTAAATATTGATGCCGAAAATAAATTAGCTACAGTATGGACGAAGATTATTAATTACACAAAAATGTTAGAATCAAATATAGACCCGTTTAAGGACTCAAATGGATCAAATACTTTAAAAGTTATGGAGATGCTTCCAATAGACTATAGCATACTGCAACTGGAAAATGTAAGTAGAGTAACAGATATTCTAAGACGGCATGGCCAAGTTTAGTAATGAAATAAATAATTAATACAGTTTATAAACCATATATCCTTTTTTAACTTCATTATCAACAACGATGCCCACAGAATCTCCCTTGTTTGCTTTAATGACGCTCTCTTTATTTATTTGGATACTACTTATTCGTTGAGTCATTATTGTATTGGCTCCAACGATCTCTATAACATCACCTATACTGATGCTATCATATAGTTTTATTGCTGCGACATCTATTTTTTTAAAAAAATATTCTATAGTTCCTATAGGTTTTCTAATGCCCTCTATTTTGTTATCATTATTTTTAGTTTTGTTTTCAAAATCTGTATTATCGATATCCTCTAAGTCTTCATTTGTACTAATTTTTTGGCGTTCGGATGCTGTATCCGTATCCACATCATCTAAGATATAATCGATATTACGTATTTTAGCCATTCAATCAGCTACTTATTGCAAGATATATTTTTAATTTTGTTGGTTTTGACTAATATGCCAAAATGTATTATGTACTGCAATTTATATATATTTAAATCACCTATTTTTTATTTGATCTTGTGGATGAATGTAGGACATTTATTAATGTTATGGGAGAAAAGGCGGTAGCTGTATGTACAGACGGAGATAATACTGCATGGGCAAAAAATGCAGCAGAATACGGTATAGGATTACAATACATAAAAAAAGCGTTGCGTAGGTTTGAACTTAAAACAGCGTTTTGTGGCATAAAAGGATATTTTGAAGTTAAAGAGGCATTGTCATTTAATTCCGGAATGGATTATGATAGTACTAAAGGATTGGAAATATTTTATTCAAAATTAAAAAGTGCAAAAATAGGCAGGCGCGAAGAAATGGAATCCATGGCAAAAAATTATATTTCTAAACATATAATATGGAGCAGCTGGGGTATAATTAATTCTTTTGAAAATAAATTTTTTATTAGCTGCAATGGTTCAAGCGTCGCACGCGCTGCAAATAATATATTTAATTTTAAGGATTATAAATCAAATATTGATTTATTTAATTCAGATGGATTAATTGTTGGACTTAAAGCAAATATATTTGATGGGGAGACAAAGGCAAAATACTTATTTGATATGCTTGCTGATAAACATATCCCATTAAAAAAAACTATATATATTGGGGATTGCAGCACAGATATACCTGCATTAAGAATGGTGGGATTTCCAATAGCTTCTCCATTTGCAACAGATGAAGTTAAAGCACTAGCACATTATGTACTAAAGGACAAAACAATAGTAAACATAAATATAAGGCGTTAGTTTTTAATACAATATAATTAGAAGATAATAAACAACTGTTCTGAATAAATAACTAAAATTCTCTAGGTATTTCAAGCATAATTAGAATGCAATAATGTATATATATTTGAACAAATATAGCATTGGTTATAGGAGATAATGTGGAAAAATTTAATAAAAAAGATATAATGGAATTTTCTAAGAATATAACGGAATTTTATAAGGTGGAAAATATATCACCAAGAATCTTTCTACCTAGATCAGATACTGAAAAGGTATACGGGGGAATAGAAATAGTTGATTTATACAATAGCGGCAAAAGGGATTTCAGCGATATAAACGCTAGAGGTGTACATATCCCGAACGCAGATCTTAAAGGCGCAGATTTTAAATATGCAAACTTCGAAGGCACAGATCTTTCCGGTGCGAACTTTAAATATGCAAACCTTTCCGGTGCAGACTTCAAACGCGCAAACCTCCGAGACGCAAACCTCTCCGGCGCAAAAGTTAGAGGCGAAAATATTATAATAATTGGTTCGTTGATAAGTCAAGTGAATCTCTTTATAATAAAAGCCCTTCATGGTTAAAAGCTATTGAATATTTACAAGGATATTATCGAGGGAACATTAAATCATAATATTACAATTACGTAAATAAAATTATAGTGTGGTACTTATAAGATAATATAATGTTGGTATTTTCAAAATATTTTAGAACATAAAGGGAATATATATCAGGTTAAACAAAAAATTAATGCGATAAAATGGAGAAAACAGCAAAATTTGTAGGTAAAAAAGTTAATAACGTTTCAGATCTTCAGACACTTGATATAAGCGTGCATCATGCAGAGATTGGCAGCAGGATGTTTTACAGACATAAAAATCCTGATGGTACTATAGGAGGGTTTGTAGAGAAAACAGCAAAAGTCGCTAATACAGCATATATAGGTCCAAAAGCATTAGTCTTAGACAACGCACAAGTTTCCGGTAGGGCACAGATTTACAGCAATGTATTGATCTATCATAGTGCACATGTCTACGAAAATGCAAAGGTCTACAATAACGCGCAAGTCTTCGGCAATGCATTGGTTTTCGGCAATGCACACGTTGTAGGAGATACATATATCTTCGGCAATGCACAAGTTTTCGGTGATGCATGGGTTTCAGGTAATGCAAAGGTCTATGATAGTGCACAAGTCTACGATGATGCATGGGTTTACGGCGATGCACAGATCTTTGACGATGCATGGATTGCTGGCAGGGCACTGGTCTACGATAATGCGCAAGTCTTCGGCAATACATTGGTTTCTAATAATGCGCAGGTCTATGACAGAGCACAGATCTATGGAGATGCACGGGTCTGCGGCAAAGCACGGATTTATGGCGATGCACAGAGATCCAGGCTAGATACAGCAGGAGCAAATAGCATATTACGTAAATAAAATTATAACGCGATCTTATTAAGATAATATGTTGTTAGTATTTCTAATATATTTTAGAACATGAAAGGAATGTATCTAAAAAATAAAATTATTACTGTATTATAGTAGATAAAAAACCTTCTACTTTATTGTTATTGCGCAGGTCTGATAGCGTTAATTAGGGGTATATGGTCGCATTAGAAGATGATTCTCTTTCAAATAAGATAATGGAAGGAAAAAAGATAGCTTTTGTAGGCTATGTCACTTTTGGTATATCCTCTAATCGTACAAATTTATTTTTAAGACAATCGAATTCATATGTTATTGGCATGCAGTTTTTGATAGAAAGTTTAGCCACATAATCGGGATCCGCATTTTCTATATTACGTATAAGCGCTCTCAAGCTCCCATTGTGACATACAACGATAACATTGTGTGATAAAATTAATTTTGGCAAAATGTTCTCATTAAAAGCACTGGTTGTACGATTATAAACATCTGTTAAATTTTCACCATTTTCAGGGCCTGTAATATAACTATTCTTCCATAGGGCTATATTTTCTCGCCCAAATTTTTCTATTGCGTCCTTGTGCAGCATACCCTGCAAGACCCCATAGTTGCGCTCGTTTAATTTATCAAGAATAGTTATTGGTATCTTACATCCCCTAACGCTTAATATAATATCTAATGTGTCCTTTGCCCGACTAAGATTCGATGTAAATCCAATGTCAAAACGTACACTTTTAAGTGCAAATCCCGCCTCTAACGCTTGTACTCTTCCATTAGCGGTCAATAGTTCATCATTAGTACCAGAAAATCTGTGATTCATATTGCCTTCTGACTCCCCATGCCTAAGAAGTACCAACATGCATCTTTTTTGTTTTTCCATAATAATATTTTTAGCATATCTAATATATAAAACAATTGAAGGGCAGTATTTAGAATAAATATATTCAAGATATAGTGATTAAAGTACTTCCAACATAATCCAAGATAAAGAAAACTATTTATATCATTAGGTATACATATACATATGTGACTTGCATGGCCAAGCAAATAGCAATATCTGATGAGGTTTATTCGGAACTTTTAAAAAGAAAGAAGAATGACAAGAGCTTCTCTGAAGTTATAAAAGCAATTCTTCTAAAAGAGAAAAGTTTTTCGGAGTCCAACAGAAGCAAAGATGCGAGTGCACGTATCTTAAATCGCATGAAGAAAGGATGTCTTAATTGCAGAAACGATGAGAGAGAATGATATATATGTTATTGTGACAGAAAACGAGAAGGACTTTAGAAGAATTCCTGGGATAACAGTTGAGAATCCCTTCAAGTAAATTTTCTCAAT
>JAMCZM010000049.1:0-2983 GCA_023485645.1 Candidatus Martarchaeota archaeon | reverse complement strand
CCAGAAGCAAAGATGCGAGTGCACGTATCTTAAATCGCATGAAGAAAGGATATGACCTTGGTAAAATAATTGGTACCAGAGATGACTGGCATGCAAGATGATAAATTCATCGATACATCAGTATTGGTATATGCATTCGATAATGCCAATCAGAAAAAGCATGCTATTACAACAAATCTTATCAATAATATTCTTAACAAAGGAGGTAGAGTTATTATCTCGAACCAAGTGTTATTAGAGCTTTACAACGTGCTTACAAGATTCATTTCAAAACCCCTCGCTGCAGAAGAAGCAAAGTCAATAATACTTGATTTTTTTGATTCGCAAGATTGGATCAAGTTGGATTATAGTACATCAACAACGAAGAGGGCAATAACTGTTGCTACTGATATAAAAGTATCTATATGGGATGTCTTAATTGCAGAAACGATGAGAGAGAATGATATATATGTTATTGTGACAGAAAACGAGAAGGACTTTAGAAGAATTCCTGGGATAACAGTTGAGAATCCCTTCAAGTAAATTTTCTCAATGATGCACACATCTATTGCGATGCAAGAATAAAACGCAGTAGCATTGAAATAAGATATAACTTCCCATCAACAGCGAAGGTCGAAGAATATCTAAAATTAGCAGAGAAATTGAGAACCAGGCTAGATGCAATAGGTGCAAAGAGTGTCTTGCGCAAATAAGAGCGTTGCATCGGTGCTGCTAAGATAATAATAGGTTGTTAGTATTTACAACATAATCTTAGAATGCAGCAAAATATATATATTTTGATGGAGAAAAAATTAACGTGATAGAATGGCAACAAATGATATTTTAATTAAACAAGCAGAAAAGCATGAAAAAAGTGGTAATTTTCTAAAGGCGGAAAGAATATATGCAGTACTCGGGGATCAGAAAAATGCAGCTAGAAATAGAGAATTATATATAGATTTTGGAAATGATGCACGAAATGCATATAGGCGTGTAAGATATATTAAATTAAGATCAGATATTATTAATTCAATTGAAAGATGTCTTAAAACCATGTTAAGAAAAAATTGATTAATATGGCTAGAAAAGAACCTGATGAAATTCTTAACGCTAAGGTTATAACTAAATTGATTCATAGATCCAAAATAGAAGGAATATGTAATAGTTATTAGGTAATAATATGACTAATAAGAAAAAGAGTGAACAAGGAAAAACAATAGATATACATACTTACAAATTAGGAGAGCTTGTAAGAGATTCGAATAAAGCTGTTGCAGCTAATGATTTACCTACAGCTATATTAAAATTACAACGACTTTCTGGGAAACTTTACGAAGCCAAGCGTAGTGTGGATATAAATATTAGCAAATTACTTGAAAAAGAAAACATAACTTCTCAGCTTAGAGGATGGGATTTTGACTAGCAAAGGATGCCTTGCACAAATAAGTGCGTTGCATCGGTGCTGCTAAGATAATATATTGTTGGTATTTCAAACATAATTCCATAATGCAACATAGTATATATCTGGAAAAATAAAAAATTAACATGATAAAATGGCAACAAAAGATAAGAAAGCAGATGATGCACAGAAAGGCAAAATTATTCTTAGCGCAACACTTAGATCAGATAATTCATCTGCAACAGTCACTGCAAATAAGATATACACTGGAGAGGAAATAGTTGAGTTATACCAGAGTGGCAGAAAAGACTTTAGTCATATAAATGCCAAAGGCGCATACCTCGGTTATGCAAACCTCTCAGGCGTAAACCTCAGAGGTGCAAACTTTAAATACGCATTTCTCGCAAGTGCAAACCTCGAGAACGCAGACCTTGAAGGCGCAGACCTTTCCGGTGCAAATCTCCCAGGTGCAAACTTCTACTGTGCAAAACTCCAAGAAACAGATTTCAGATACGCAGACCTCACAGGCGCACGCTTTTCCCTAGCAGACCTCAGCGGCGCAAATCTCCCAGGCGCAAACCTCATTCGTATAGACTTTGCATGGGCGAACCTTACAAACGCAAATTTCTCCAGCGCAAACCTCACAGGCGCAATCCTCCTACATGCATGTATCGCAGGTGCACGTTTCAAGAACGCAAACCTCCGCGGCGCAGACTTCCGCGGCGCAGATGTTAGAGGCGTAAATGCTGCAACAATTGGTTCATTGATAAATCAAATGAACCTCTTTATCATAAAAACTTTTCATAGTAAAAGATAATGAATATTTGCAAAGATATTATTAAGAGGACATTAAATCAGAATACTACAATTGCGTGAATAAAATTACAGTGAAGTACTTATAAGATAATAAAGATAATATGTTACTGGTATTTTCAATATAATATTAGAATACAGAAAAGAGTATATATTAAAACAAACAAAAAAATTAATGTGATAAGATGATAAAAACAGTTAAATTTGTAGGTAAAAAAGTCGATTGTATTTTAGATCTTCAGACGCTTAATTTGGATGAGCAGCATGCAGAATTGAACGGTCGATTGTTTTCCAGACATAAAAACCCCGATGGTACCACAGGAGGATTTGTAGAGAAAACAGCAAAAGTCGCTAAGACAGTGTATATAGGCCCAAAGACATTAGTCTTTGACAACGCATGGGTCTCCGGCCATGCACGGGTCTCCGGCCATGCATGGGTCTGCGGCGATGCAGAGGTTTATGATAATGCAATAGTTTACGGCGATGCACGAGTTTACGGTGTTGCACATATCTTCGGAGATGCACGGGTCTGCGGCAATACAGAAATAAAATGTGGTAGCATCAATATAGACTATGTCTTCGCATCAACAGCACAGGTCGAAGAATATCTAAAGTCAGTAAATGAAATGCCAATAGATATGTTGGTATCTAGGTTGGATAAAATAGGTGCGATTAACATTTTACGCAAATGAGAGCATTATACATCTGCGTTGCTGTTACTAATATAGTATTGGTATTTTTAACATAATATTAGAATACAGAAAAGAGTATATATTAAGACAAACAAAAAAA
>JAMCZM010000032.1 GCA_023485645.1 Candidatus Martarchaeota archaeon | reverse complement strand
ACCTATAATAAAATTGGGTAATGAACTGCGCCATTGCACCGCCACCATTCACATTTACAATTATATCAAGCCCATTAAATATACCTTTGGCAGTTTCTGATAGTATCACAGGCTCTAACATTAAACGTCTAAGCTCTCTTGGTTCTATTGTATTAATCAATTTGCTGTTAACGCGTATAATGCCACTTCCTTTTGTGACGCTTGCACGCGCTATTGCACGTTTGCGCTTACTCTTTACGGTTATTGAGCGTTCTATTTTCTTTGTGCTTATCTTTTTCTTTGTACGCCTTGCCCTTGCAACCTTTGGCTTCTTCTCCTGCGCTTCTATTTTTTCGTCTGCAACTTTTTCTTGTACAATTTCAGCATCGCTCATAATATCACTCCTTGCTATATCCAAGCAGCTCAGATAGCTGCTTTAATGTCATTGTATTTACAAATATATCCTTTGAATTCTTAGATTCTATATTCTTTATTTCGCTCTTCTCAAATAACTCGGGCATTCCAGAAAAAACACGCAACTTTCTATAAGCCGCCTTTCCCCTAGGTCTTCTATATGGCAGCATGCCGCGCACTATTCTCTTAAATAACATATCCGTTCTTCTCGGCCAATATGGTGAATGCTCCGGATTTGCCTTTTCCTTTAAGATAAGCCTTTTATGATATCGTGCAAGTATATCCTTTCTATTACCGCTTATTATTGATTCATCGACATTTAACACGGCAACATTTTTACCGTTTAGCAACTCTTTTGCAGCAACGCTTGCCACTCTACCAATTACCTTGCTTTTTGCATCAAATACAATATAATCCTTTGGATCTATACTTTCCATATTAACTCCTTTTTATTTTAATCAAACTATTATGTTAACCTTTGCTTTCTTGCCCTTTATCGAATTATAGAACTCGTTTATATCTAAAATCTTACATTCAGAGCCTTTTATTGCCGCTCTTGCACTCTCGGAGTACTCAAGAGCAGTTATTGTAATTTTATGATTTATGTGAGCATTCCCTAGCACCTTCCCAGGAACTATTACATTATCTCCAGGCTTTGCAAGCTTTGCTATTTTATAGGTATTAACTGATATCCTAGAGCGCTCAGGAACTGCAATTTCATCATAAATTTTTCGCCATAATTTTTTATGGCTGTCACTGACCTTTCCTTCCTTGAGCAGCGTAAGCCACTCCTTAACAACACTTTTTTCTGGGGTAATTTTCATAATATTCACCAATTTGCGAGGGGAGAGATTTGAACTCTCGCAGTCACTAAAGACACAGGAGTTCTGATGGCAAAAATGCCATCCTCAGTCCTGCGCATTTGACCATACTCTGCCACCCTCGCAGCATATACGCATCATTTTACAGCTTTCTTAATCTCTTTTAATCTCTCCTTTATACTGTCCGCCGCTTTAATTGCTATCTCTCTGGGTGGCATTTGGCCGAATGTCTCAACATAAAACTCATATTTATTCTCAGATACCGCTTTAAAAGTTGCAAGGCCCGGTTGGAACTTTGCATGCTTTAAACCTATTCCAAGAATAGCCTTGCCTTCTATTCTAAGGCGCTGTTCATTACCCAATTTTATTATAGGTATATTTTCATTTGCAACTACAACATCCTTATCGGTACTCTTTAAATCACGAGAGTATACAGTAATTGGGCCTGTAGCCTCCAAACTAAATACGATCTCATCGCTCTCATTATAACCCTTACTTGGGGTCTTTATTGGTATTAATCCTATTCTATGTGCGATATATTCATCAAACATTGCACTAGTATTCTCATAGAATATGACCCGGTCTATTGCAAAACATGGGACGCTATTTGCAGCAGTTCTCCTAATTGCATTCGCAATGCTTATATCAGCATCCATTATAAACCTGAACACTTTCTCATTCTCTTCCTTTATCTCAAACTTCATTAGCTCACTTATAGTAATTAAATTCGGTTATATTTATAAAGCATTCTTGATATATACTAATGCTATGGATAAACGCATAACTAACCATTATGGTACCGCAATAGAATAATATGTAATTATGTGATAAAAATATTTATAAAGATATAGGTGAAAGAGTTGGATTTTTTAGGGATGCTTGAATCTAGAATAATGAATGGTAATATCAATAAAGAACACTATTATTATGGAATAAAGAATAGAGCGCACATATCAAAATCCAAAATAATAAAGAACGGGATGTCCAATAATATAGATATTAATGAGATATGGACATTAGATTATAACCAAATGTCTGGAATACGGTACATGTTTTGTGAATCGTTAAGTTATCCTATATTTATATCTGTTTACGATGTAAATAAACGCTCTCTATGCACCGCAAATCTATTTAAGCCAGATAGCTCAGTGATAAATTATTTATCAAAGATACTCTCAAAAATGAACAGTGTGCAATCAAAGAGCAGCCCATCTTTAGAAGGCAGGATATTTGGAATGCAAAATGATCAAAACACTGCATTACTAATTGATATAATTAGACTCTTTGCATCAAATAACATATCACTTGTTGAGGCGGATTTATTTGGTAATGAATTGCGCAACATTGCAATAGATGCACATGTAGGGATGAGTTTTAATTTGCTTCCACTTGATAGAGTATATAGGCCAGGAGAGCTTAATTATTCTAAAACGATGATTCAATTCGAATATGATAATAGGGATCGATTAAAATATATTAAGGACCTACTTAAATAAATTATATAAAAATGGAGACGTAATTTGTCATAAACGAGAAAAACTTGTTGAAGATTGGTAGACCATCAGTTAATGCATCTATTTTCTTTATATCATTTTTACTAATACATTTCAATATACCTAATAGTATTGGATATATTGCAAGTGTCAATATAGGGGCCAACACTATTTGAAGTATAAAATATCCTGGAAGTATTATTGTTGTAATAAGAAAGAATAGGCCAATTAATATATTTGCAAATGTTATGCGAATAAGCTTGCCAATCCTGAAATCAACCTTGAAGGTATTTTTCATAGGTATTGTAAATAGTATGCTTGTAATTAATGGTGTTGCTAAAAAGATTGTTATTGCAGCTCCAAGACCTCCAAATATAGGTATGAGAATTAATGCCAATAGTATCTGTGATATTGATATTATTATGTTATATTTGAGTAATGATCGCAACATGCTTGCACTAATAAGCAATTGACTTGCATATATCCCAAATATACCTATAAAAAAGCCCAGGCCAAATATTGCTATATACATAGGGGCGAGCGTATATGCACTCCCAAATGCTGTATAAGATATGGGCTTTGAAAGCACCATAACGGCAAAAAGCATAGGACTTGCGATTAGATACGAAAGATATACAGAGTAAGAAAAAAGCCTTCCAGTATTTCTTTTTTTAAAATCATTTATAAGGCTGCTGCTAAATGCGGATATCAATGATATACTTATAGAATCAGTTACTATATTTATCAAAAATCCCGTTTTAGATGCTACACCGAAATTTCCTATAACAAAAGCTGTTGCAAATATTCCAAGTATTATTAGAGATGCATTGCTCATGACTGCACGCAAGAAGTTTGCTGCGGCAATTGGTACAGAAAATTTAAACAACTTCTTAATGCCCGTATATGTTGGTTTTATAAATGATATTTTATTCTTAATAAATATATAGTAAATTTCAGTGAAAAATCCAATTAAATACGCAAATATCAACGCAAATATTGGAGCAAGAGAACCTACTCCTAAAAGAGCTAATACTATTGAAAGCGCTGATTGTATTATGGAGACTAATATTAATGAGGTTGCGATCTGCCTCCCATTTCCAAATCCCACAAGTGCGCCATTTGCCGCGCCAAATAGCATCATTATTAATATCGAAATGGATGCAATTTCTATTACATATGTATATTGCGGGCTATGAAGGGCTTGTGATGCAAAAAAAGGGCTTGTTAAAAATGTCGCTATTGTGAGTATGGTTCCAGTAATTAATATAATTGCAAGACCATTGCTTACCATATTGCCTATACGCTTGTAATCATTTTTACTTTTATATTCCGTAACAAATTTGTTTAGTGCTGTCCCTATGCCGAAATTTCCTACAGCATCAAAGAATCCGGTTACAGCTATTGCAAGCGTATACACCCCATAAGTGCTTGGGCCTAAAATCCTAACAACTATTATAAAGGATGCAGCAAGAAGAATAAACGAAAGGATTTTTCCGGTAAATATGACGCCAGCAACTTTAACAGCCCTACTCCCGATATGTGCCGGGCCATTATTTTCGCTCATATTAGATACGCTCATAAAATCCTGCATTTAGATTAAAACCATCAATTATTGAAAGTGATGTTGGATATTCCGATCGGATAAGTTTTATTATTATATGCAAAATATATTCTATTCCCAGATGGTCCACCAGCAAGTACCGTATTGAATTTATAATATGCCATATTGTTGGTGGCATTAAATATACCTATTAATTTTGTTGAACCAGTCAATATATTATTATCAAGCACTTCGACATTAGATAATGTGCCTAAAGATATTGCTGTTATACCTATTGTAGTATTTACAGGCTCTACACCATTTTGTGCCAATATAGAATTATATGGGGCATATACTGTTACCGTGCCGCCATTTATTGGAGTCCACAGAATTTTTTGCTGCCCATTAACATTATAGATGCTCTCATTCCAATCTGTTAATGTTGGAAATGATACGTAGCTCTTAAAGAGCGAACTATCTATGGCATTTATAGTGGTAAACCCTAGAGTAGAATTGCCTTCATAAATCGGAGCGCCAAATGTTTTTATTAAATATATACCAATTGTATTCAAATCAGTTTTATTGTATGCAGTTTTATCAAGCGCAACAATTGTAGTATTATAAAAATATAATGATAGCAAAGTCTGATTTGTATAATTTTCAATTACAGGAGAGCCATAGTCAAATGCACCAAACTGTTCAAGATTTGTTGCGCTTACCGCAAGCGGTACATTATAAACAGATAACTGTTCGGTAGTATTTTCACGCGTTAAATATCCTCCGATTATACTTTTATGTGATGCTATTGTACTAAACATTGCTTTGCCAGGATACAACTCAGGCTGCAATGAGTATTGATTTGGCAATATTGGTAGTATAAGAACGGTAAAGTTTTGTGGAAGTACACCTAGTTGAGTATAAAAATTTGACATATTAATTACTGTTGTTGTTTGGGCTATTTGTGTTGTAGATAATGGTGGCATTGCAACCTCAATTATTATAAACAATGAGATTGCTGCGATAGTTACTAATTCCATTTTTTTTATGCGCATGTGAAGATTTTTGTGCTTCAAAAATTCAAAAAACTCCTTTGTACCAATTGATGCAACTATTGCGCCTGCGATCATTACTAAAAGATCAAATCTACCAGGTTCTCTAATTATATTAACCCCTGGAATTAACTTTGCTACTAAATAAAGCCCTGGTATATTTGTATTATTGTTATTTATTAGTACATAAGGACCCAGCGATAACATAAAAAATATTATTCCTATAAAAATCCAAATGTAGGTCTCTTGCCGTTTTTTATAAACACCATATAATGCTAGGATCATTGCAATATAACCAAAATAGGATATTGTTTCCCCGAGATCCCCGTGATAGAGAGATATATAAGATGCGGATGCCCCGTTGAATATACCATTATAAAAACTTGGGAGAAAATATGATAGTACATCATCGCTCCATACCATATTATTTTGCACGCTATTGAACTGATTTAAAGTACTTCCGGACGTTTTTGTTATAAATGGTATAAATGCCCATGAACCAAGTATAAAAGCCGCGACAATAAATACCGCAATAAGCGTAAAAAATTCTACATTTAATACATGACTACGCGTTTGCTTTCTTAATAAATAAAATATAAATATAAGGGTAAATACCATTATTGTCATTACGCCCTGCTCCACGTCTCCCATAAACATTGATAGAAGAAAGGATATTGAAAGAAATAGTGCCAATATATATTTGCCATATTTTATATGTTTATGATTTATTTTAATATAATCTTTTTTTATTATACGCATAAAAAAATAAATCGAAAGTGGTATCCATTCTATATTTGCATATTCTATGTGCCCGTAAGATTGTGCAATATGAAAAGCACTGAATGTGTAAATTATTCCTGCGACAAAAGCGGCATACTTGTTTTTAACTATGTAGTCAGATAGGATAAACATAGTAAATCCTGAAAGCATTATTCCCAAAAAGAAAAGCACATTATATGCAAACGCATTGCTGACGGCCTCAAGTGGATATATTATCAACGAACCTATCGGTATTAACGTTTGATATACTAGATTTGATCCGACTGGCCAGAATAATAGCATTGATGAGTATATACTTTGATGTAATGTAAAGGTAGAATATCCCACCCACCAATTATTCCATAACATCTGATATATATCTCCTCCGACTCCAGCAACCCTATTTGTAATACCAAACGTTATTGGATAAAATACAAATAAAGCTAGTATAAGGTATGCAAGCATTACAAAAAATAACACACGATTATTGTAGAGAGTATCCTTTAGTATATGGATGACACCCCCCTCTTTTACAGTATGCTCTATTGTGGCTGCATCAATATTATCCAAAAAATCACTAAATCGATTCACATTAAATAGTATAAGAGTATAAAGCAAGAGAAAGTATATATTGGTTCTTTATCTTCATGTTTTTAACTTATTATAATCTCATATACCTAAAATTAAATGATAGAATACACCTGTTATTTAAAAAAATAAGAATAAGGATTAATTAAAAAAAATTTATTTAGATATTTTTATAACACGTATTGTAAATGTTAGCGCCTGTCCTGCAAGTGGAGGATTGAAATCCGTTGTTGCAGTAGTATTATTCAGTGCTACAACTATGCCTTGTAATACCCTGCCATTTTGTGAATCGGTTATGACATCACCTATTTTCACAGATTGATTCTTAAAATTAGACAATGGAATCGCAATTATAAGACTTGGATTGATTGGACCATACGCCTCATTAACTGGTATTGTTACCGTTTTTGTCTGATTTAAATGCATTCCTAAAACAGCATTATTAAAACCAAGTATTGTCTGATTAGCACCTACTTTAAATGTGAATGGGGTGCTATTTAAGTTTGAGTTGAATATGGTGCCATTAGTAAAACGACCAATATAAAATACGGATACATTATTTCCGTTCTGTACTGTAGGTGCCAACGAGTTGGACGCTAAATATAATACCAATACAACTACTATAACCGCAATAATTGCGGCGAGTACATAATTTTTATTCATTAAATCAATTTATATTATAACATTTAATTATTATAGTTTGCTATATTTTAAGGATATACCACTTAAATATTTACTACAAATCTAATTTTAATACTAAAATATATATGATAAGGAAGACGTATTGAAATGTAAAACAAAACCAAAATCCATAAAAGTAAACGTGGTTGGGCAAGTAGTTAATCATTACAAGAATTGGTTTGTGAACGCGCAGGTTTTTGTGCTGGTGTAGTTGAAATATTACAGGTTCGTTTAAGATATCATGTAGAAATATTGTTTGTTCTAAGACCATTATACCATCAATATTAACCAAGTAAAGTTTAACGTATCAGTAGTGCCAGTCCTCCTTCTTAAATAAGTCATTCTTAGTTATACAGTTAAGCTTGAGTTCTTTTGTAGCAAAATCAGTCATTCTAGCATCTTCGGTGAGTATCAGGTACCGTTTTTTCTTTGAAACAACCAAGCTACTTTGTTTGCCTTGGGTTTTTGAAGCATCTTGTAACTCTGTCAATAATGCTATAAGCCAAGGATCAGCGTGAAAATCTGCCTTTTCAGCAGCAACCAGAACTTTCTGGAATCTATCCTTATACTGTTTTTGTAGCCCACGAATTATATTAGTCTGTTCGACGGTATGTTCATGGAACAGCTGCTTATGCTGCTTTAGCCAAGATGCATCAGGATTATTTTTGCCCTTTGAGAGTTCACCAAAAACCTCCATATGAGAAATAAATCTGCCTTCTTTGATTAGCTTGTTAATATCCTTCCACAAGCTTTCGAATGTATGCTGGTCGTAATGCCTGAAGATATCTATGATACTACTGCTATCAGCAAGGTAAACGTCTTCAATATTAGACGAATCTCCTTCTGGCAAGTTGCTCACCCAAGCTTGGAGGCAAGCTTTTCTATGGTGTTTATGTTAGTGTTAAGATACTCGACCGCATCATAGTAGTCTATCTTGCCGGCCTTTAGGCTACGGATAACCAATGTAGCAAACTTCTCGCCATTGTGGTTTACAGCCTGCGCATCAGGCTTAGCATTCCTCCCTCCTTTCTTAGCTTTAGCCTTTGTTTCTTCTTTTTTAGTATAGCCATTGTATGCCTCTTTTATCTTATCGTATCTTGCATTTGGTATCAGACCTGTGCTTTTTAGCCTTATTAGAAAAACCAGATAACTAACCATATGTTTCTTTGAAAGATTCTTTATCTCAGCATAGATTTCATTATTGAATTCTGTAGTCTTAATCAGATTAGCTAATTTGCTAACATCTGTATCAGATTTAAACTTGCTTTCGGGCAACAAGAATCCAGCAGCAAATCTATTACACCAAGCCTCTATTCTAGCGTTGGTATCATTCTGTAGATTTGATTCATCATCTTCAGGAATACATAAAGCTCCGTCT
>JAMCZM010000012.1 GCA_023485645.1 Candidatus Martarchaeota archaeon | reverse complement strand
TGCCTTTTATTTCTGTATATACATAATGTTATGTTATATATATACTTTGTGGGTAAATTACCCTACTACTTTTAAAAGATTTGCTTTTCGCACATGTCCAATCTTTTTTTTATAGTTATTTGATAGTATACTCCGGTTATATACACGCACCTGCATGTTATCATAACACTTTGGGCATAATACCCTCTCACTCTGCACCAATCTAGAACCATTTAGCTCCTTTGATGATACTACGAACTTCGGTGCTCCACTAAACAATTGTACTTTGCATAACTTGCAGAAATAGCTGGAAACGGCTTCACCGCTACCATTTCTATCCATTGTATACTTATCTATTCCCATTCTACCTATTCCCCCTAAAATACAATCTCATCCACCAAATTGTACTTTAGACTTATAGCTCTTTTTTATATATAAATAGGTTACTAGTATATTGGATAATAGCGGAATTGTGCAATATTTTATTTATGATAGATACGCTCATTGTATAATTTTTTTATTACATTTACAATATCAGAATATGCAGCATCGGTGCGTATCATATTAGGATTATAATGAGTTACTGATACGCTATAACCAATTTTTTTTAATTCATCTATTACATATGATTGCTTTACAGATCCAAGCTTTAGTCTATGAGTCATATGTGATATTGAATAACAGTTATTAACATCGTTCTCATTTGATATGGTATTAATTATTCGTTTATCTTCTTCTTTCATATCTAATAAATCCATTTTTTTTGTTATGTAATTTATTGTATTTGTATTTTTTAATTTACCAACCCATAGTGGTCCTCCAACAATAGGCTTTGAATTGCAAACGGAACATTTATCGATTATAGGTGTAAAACCGCTTTTGCTGCCCCTATTTCCGCAACTATTGCAAAAAAACATATATCCTATATTTTTAATCGAACTTAACGCGTTATTAGAATTATAATTTAATTGCAGCCATACCCGCATATAATGTTTGTATACCATAGATAAATGAACGTCTATACCAAAATTAAATGACGCTGCAATGCGCGCTATGTAACCTATTAATATTCTAAGACCAGCTTCATGACATATTTCATTGTGCAGTGGTACTGCATTGTAAAGCTTTAAACACGCATTAGAATGTGCGCCGCACAGAACCGCTGTATCCGTAATAGTTACAAAAAGTAGAGTTTTATCTTTTGCTATTTTCATTATATCGAATATATATGGGGACGCACCGCCAAATGGGTCTAAATCTATTATATCATATTTATTTTTAGTAGTGTTAGCAAATTCCTGTATACTAACATTATACGCATTGCCTTTAATCTTATTTTGCTTAATATTCTTTTTCAATGATTCATATGACCGTTCATTTATCTCTAAAAAATCAACATTTTCTATTCCTGCTTCCCTGCTATAGCGCATTCCTCTTATTCCCGTTGCTGCTGTAGGATCCAACGCATTTTTTATATCCCATTTTGATTTCATACAATTGACTATTAATATTGATAAATCGCGAGTAAGCCTGGCCTTCTCATTTATAAATGCGCCATCTGTTATTGTTATGCTCCCTTCTTTATACATATTCACTCACGCCGTTTAATGTCCTTATAGCATCCAAAAGCCCGTGGGCATATGAGATACAAGAAAATGATGTACAGATATCACCTTTATCAAGATAACTCTTAGAATCCTTAGCGTACATTTTTGAAAGCGCAACAATTTTTTCCTGCATCTTATTTTCAATTTTTGGCAATTTCTCAATATTGCTATTAAATATATCTATATCTTTCAATATGCGCTTTTTAACATCTGGCTCATCAATACCCATGCAATCATCTTATTATATATATTTTACTTTGATAGTAGTATTTAATTGTAATTATTTATGACTGGTGTTTTTAATGGCTAACGAAATGTGGAATGATTATACCGATTATGTAATAAGTAGCATTGATGGCAAAATTTCTGGAAAATATAAACTTTCTATACGTGACTTTCTATCCAATCCAGCCAAATATGCCAAAACGGCGAATATAAAGACAACAGTAAGCAATATGATAGAAGAAGTGAACAGTTATGTTGATGGGATTATATTAAATATGACCGATGAAAATGATAAATTAGGTGATTTATTGTCAAAAGTAGGCTCTGCTACAGCGCAGTTAAAACAAAATATATCCATGCAGGCAAAACAGAGCAAAATACCTATTATAACACCAGTTCTTGTTGGTAGAAATGAGAGTAACGAAGAACGCATTTTTATATCATCAGTAAATCCAGACATACTTAACCTTATACAAAAATTAACTTCAGAATCCAACTTTATCGCTGATCTGACTTATAAATACAGAAATGTTGATGTAGGCAGTTGGCTTTTTAGCGGAGCAAAAAACCATTTGATAAATTTGTATCTACCAGATAATGAGATAATTGCACTTGAAAGTGCCAAAACAGAGATAGTTGATTTGATGAATGCCGCTTCGGCATTGATGCAATGATTTTTTGACTAAAGATAAACGCTATTTAATAGGGGTTACAGGAACCCCAGGATCTGGAAAGAGCACATTTGCTAAGAAATTATCAAAATCCATAGGTGCCAAAGTCATAGAAATAAATAATATTGCAATAGAAAACAAATTCTTTTCTAAAATCGACAAAGATAATACGCACGTATTAAAAATCAAATTACTTGATAGATATATTAAAAAAATGACAAACAACTTAAATGAACCATTAATATTAGTAGGACACATAATACCTGAATTAACTATTGACTTTGATGTTATATTCGTTGTACGTTGCCCATTAAATACCATTTTAAAACGCCTGCAAAAACGCAATTATAACAAAAATAAATTGCGTGAAAATATACTTTCTGAGGCGTTTGACTACTGTAATTACAATATTAAAAAAAGAAACTGTGATATAATAGAAATTGAGAGCGACAAGGACAAACGTGATGCTAATAAGTAGCATTGATGGCAAAATTTCAATAGTATAAAACATCTAAAAAAAGCTAATGAAAGAACAGAAGAACTTATTGATATTATAAAAGAAAATATGTGGCTTGGAATTTAAATTATATTCGTGTAAGTTCGATATATCTTCTATATATTAGCTTCGCGTTTGATTCTGATATTTTGTTTAATGATATGTGTATACTTTTTCTTTTTATATATGAGGGTATTGTCAATGCATTTGATTTTAATATGGCACGCATTAAATTCATTGGCGTATTAAACTCCGTATGCTTTAAAGCCATTATTTTATATCCCCTTAAAAATACCGGTTGATTTTTTTCCATGAATGAATCTGTGGCATTTTCAATAAATACGTCAGGGCCTTGGCGGACAATAGAATTTAGTTCATACTTATTCAAAAATATAGATATTATGCCGCTGCCTCCTTTTATATCTATTAAAGAGAGTATTGGATTAAATGAATTTTTTTGCAGTATATCCTCTAATTGTTTTGTTAACTTTTTTGATTGCTGCCAGAGTATTTCTTCGGAAATATTGAATACTTCAAATGTGATATTATATATATCAAATCCATATTTCGCCCGTAGCGCATTTAACCTGCTTTTTGAGTTATTATCCGAATATTCATTTCCATAAAAAAAATCTATTGAAGGATTTTTAAGAAAACGCCTTGATATTAATATAAACTTTGATAGCGCTTCTTTAGACACTGCCGCGGCAACATTTCTATTCTCATCAGTTGGATCTAAAACAACGAAGTCGCTCTTAAAGTAAATATTTTTTTCGGTATTTAATATAGATCTGCTTTTTGGATCTATACTTATAGGCAATTTGAGTTTTGAGATACTAGATAATGTATTCATAAATGAACCATAATTATATACAAGAAGCTCAGATAGATATCCTGAAAATCCTTCTATTTTTGCTTCGGCGCCATAGATAGAATGAAACTTCAAAAATCCTTTTAGCAGCCTAACATCATCACATTGTTTTTTTGTTAAATTCTCCATGACAAACACATTATGGAGCTGTGTTCTATCAACAGAGGAACCCATTTCATAAGAGTCTTTAATCTTAAACGCAGGAACAATATCAGCCTTTATTGGCGGATTATTAGATATCAACTGCAAATAGGGATGTTCAGCATATTTTATTTTATAGTACTCTCCTTTCTTTTTGTCAACAATACGCTTTGCTATTCGCATTCCGTTGTCCTCCATTAACTTAGAATTTGAGGTTTTAGGAAAAAGCATGAATATATCGATATCCGAACTACCACGTATTTGCGTGCCACGCGATACCGATCCCGCCATTATAATGTCAACATCCTTTTTAACCTCAGCGCTAAGCCGGGCCATTATCTGATTAGAGAATGCATTTGTAATACGTATTTCCTCCTCTGATGGCTTTAATATTCCTAATGCTTCTGAAAGTATTGATTCTATGTGCCTATTTTTTATAGTAGCCATATAAATAACCAGTTATAAAAGCTATAAGTAAATAAGCTTTAAAATTCTTTATGTAAAAACAAATCTGTGGGCCTGTCGTTCAACGGTAGGATGTCGCCTTCGCAAGGCGGTGATTGCGGGTTCAAATCCCGCCAGGTCCATCCATTTTACAATAGACTGTAATTTTCTGTCTTTTTAAATCCAAAAGATTTAATGCATTTACAAAAAATAGATTTTAAGCGCTAAATAGAATTTCTTATGCTTTTAAATTAAATAAAATGAGAAGTAGTTTGGGTAGCTGAGATGTTGGTGGGAATAGGATTAAAATCCGTTGGGGATTTTTCATCTCAGCACCCCCCAAATTACATAATATATTTATGGATGGACTTATATATATAGATTATTAGAATTAAATAAAGTTATTTTTCATTTATATATTAAATAATTATGATAATTTTTATTTAATTACTATTTTAAGTAAAAAAATAGGTTATTATACCATTTTTAAGCCTTAAATTTTTACTTAAATTATAAAAGTAATTTATATATATTTAAATATTTAAGTATACTAAGATAAAATGATGAAAAATAGACAAAAACTACCCAAAATAATTGCTAATAGACTAGCGCAAATAAAAAAGGAGTATAAGCATAATGTCAGCATTGGCATAATACACGGCAAATATTACATAATGGAGACTACAAGAACATTTTCACCTGAAAAACAACGCTATATAACTACAACTTTTTATGTAGGCAGAATATTAAATGACGGCACATTCATCAAAGCAAGACATAGAAAGGAGAGTACCAGCGCAACATCATTAGAGGATATGATAAAGAAGAATAATATAAAAGACAGGCTTAATGATTTAATACACCCAGATAATGCAGATCTTAAAATATTGGAGTTGATAAGTAAAAACAGTAGAATACCTATAAACGAAATTTCACGTGAAATAGGGTTTAGCAACTCTGCAACAAAATACAGACTACGTAGACTTGAAAAATTATATAACATATCATATACTATAGAAATAGCTCCAAGGCCTTTTGACTACTTTAGATATATAGTTTTTGTAAAGTTTATGGATATAATACCAGATCACGAAAATATAAAAAAAATATTGCTTAATGAACCTACTATACAATTTGCTGCCATAACAAAGGGGGATTACAATCTTATATTTTACATATTTGCAGAAAATACCCAAATCTTAGAAAATAGAATTTATAGTATACGCTCCTCTGATGTATTCGCAAATCGCAATTCAGAATGGATTGTAAGTTATATGACATATTCGTATGGCTATGTCCCTATAACAGATAATTTTATAGAGCATATGTTAAAAGATAGAGTTTGGCACAAAAGCAAGGATAGGCCAAGAAGGCAAAAAGGGCAGATATTAGAACGTGAGTACCTTGTTATAAAAGCATTAAATAACAATAGCAGAATGGATTTTAGCGAGATGGATAGAATGTATAATTTAAATGATGGCGCCTCGCAATACACTTATAGAAGACTAATTGATAATGAGACCATATTAAGGACTACAATAAAAATGTCTAATCTTCCGTTAAAATATAATTTAATATTAAAATGTGAACAGAAGAACATAAATGAATTCAATAACAAACGATTGGAATACCTCTTGCATACAATTGACGATACAACCACGCCAATAAACAAATATGCATTAATAGGGGACATTGGAGCAACATATGGACTTTTGCTTATAGCACCAATATTTAACGAGAATAATGATATAGAGGCGGATATTAAAAGACATATAGATGGAGTAACAATAAGCACATCAATAATAACGAGAATTATAATAGGAGAGCTAGGATACAGAAGAATAAACAGACTCGATACGCCACAATACAAATTTATTGAAAGCGCTAAAAAAGAAGAATAAAAAGAATACTAAATAACCGTAAAAAAGCATATACTCTAGAGATACATGAATTTGGACCAATTTACAGACCTACATTGCCTCCATCAATCATTTAAATCAACCTATTTACATGAATAAATCGTTAACAAGCTTTAAAAAGATTACTCATATTAACATTACGCCAAGTAATAAGCTGGTAGATGCCTACCAACCACTTATATACCGCTTGCTACCACACTCGAAGAGGCTTGTGCACCTTCCTCACCAGTAACACGTACTGTGTATGTATTCCCTATTATCGGCATTACCGTAATTACACCATTTCCAATTGTTATCTTGCCTGTGAATATAAAGGTTGCTGATGATTTTGCGGGTATTACATAACCATTCTTCTGCCCTTCAATATTGTACTGACTATTTAGACAGTATGTCGAAATATTTGCATGCGAATTAATAGAGCCATTAGCATTCACCTTAGCATCGCTCGAATTTGCATTAGCATCGCCCGTTTGATTAGCAGCTATATTTTCATTTGAGCTAACATCACATCTATTGCCAAATGGAAGTATTAATTGCCCATTAGAGCCTACAAAGAAATTAACCATTCTGAAATTTGATAGATGCATGCCAATTTCAATCGTATTTTCTATTGATGCCCTGTTAGATATATTTTTTATTATATTATCTAGATTTACTACACTGCCATTTATATTTAGCCCAAGGCCATGTTCATATGGATGCTCATGCTCTATCGCACTTAAATTAATACTGCCGGAAGTTATTATATTTCCAAGTGCGTTTATACCATTTGAACTAAGTCCAACCATACTATTGGCATTTATATTAGACGAAACGGATGAATTTACATTCACTGATGTATTTGCCAGTATGCTACTCTTTGCTTTTAATTGTGTTTTTATCAAATTATTAAGCTGATATGGCATATTTGCATTGGCATGTGTCACGTCAGAACTTACATTGACAATAGTATTTGAGCTATCATTTGATTGTATTTGCTCATTTGAGAGATCTATTGGTACATTAGGCTTTATTATTACAGATTCGTTGCCAAATAGCCCTATATTATTTATTGTCACGTTTGTATCTCCCATATTCTGAACAGAGACCACTATTGATGTACTGTTATTCGTATTTGCAATAAGATTTATAGAACGTATTGTTATGTTTGGCTTTAAGTCATTTAACTGATTTGTGATATTACTTGAAAAGCCAACTTTTAACCCTGTATGCAAATTAATTGCACCTGTTGGCACAACTATTGCGCGAACTGATGGCACCATCACAAATACGGTAGAATTATTTGTATATATAGTGGCTATTACAGGGGATAAATCCAAAATTGCTGATGATGTGCTGCCAAGCCTATTTGCAGATGTTATATGTGCTGTTATCATTCCACTTGGAACTGTAACATTATATTTAGTATTGTTTATTACAATCCATGCGCCTGATATGTAAAAACGCACCATATTTATCGTTGCATTTTTTGCAAGTGTTACATTGCCTAGTATCTGGCTTGTATTTATTATTGAGAGAAGATTAACTGAGCCGCTGCCCGTTCCATTCACCCATCCGCTCGAATTGGTTCCGCTAGATAGATGTGCTGAAATATCAGAATAATTTATTATAAGAGATGTAGTTCCATTTGGCACAATGGGAGGATCTGTTAACTGCACAGATAATCTGCTTGTATTAAGAACCTGCATTACACTTTGGGGCAAGGTTGTTGTAGACTGAACACCACCATTACTTGATACCTGCGAGCTCAAAAAAAGAACTGCGCCGGCTATTATTGCAATCGCAATAACTGCACTTATTACATAAACAATTTTTCCAGACATTATATTACCTCTCTCAAATTTTTTAACATCAAAATCTACATTCATCTTATAATATTTCCATTTTTTAATATATGGATTTTTTAACTCCTCTACTGCACCTATATCTTTTAATGCTTTTAAATGTTCCGTCACAGTTGATGGCGCGATGTTAAGCGCAGCACTTATTTCCGAAGGCATCATGCTTTTCTTCGAAAGCAAATTTAATATTTTCTTTTTTGTCGACCACGTCTTTGACATTTACGCACATATATAATTAGGATATAACCTTAATATAATATCATATATTATTCGGCTTTTATTCGGTTTTTACACCGATAAATTCTTATTCGTCTAATTTAATCTTTGACATTTTTAATAAAATCTCTTCTGTGTTAAAACGCTCATTTTTGATACCAAAAAGCAACATTGCATTCTTATTTTCGTTATTATAATGCTCGTATGGATTTGCACTGGTATTTGCAGTGCTGCAAAACTGCCTTAAAATAGGCTCTGATGAGGTAACAATAACAAAATCATTGCTTTTTTTTATTCCAGATAATTTTATTGCCAGATTTATTTGTGTAGTAAAAGATAGATATA
>JAMCZM010000021.1 GCA_023485645.1 Candidatus Martarchaeota archaeon | reverse complement strand
AGACAAAGAAAAGTGCCAGGATTCATCTCTCCAAGACCCTTATATCTCTGAATATTTGCATTGCCATCAAATTGCTTTAATTTTTCATTCATTTCATCTTCACTATAAACATAGTGGGATTCACGTCCTTTAGATATTTTATATAACGGAGGCTGGGCTATGTAAACATTACCATTCTCTATTAATTGTTTAAGGTATCTATAGAAAAATGTTAAAAGCAAAGTCCGTATATGACTTCCATCAACATCAGCATCTGTAAGTAATATTATTTTTCCATATCTTATTTTGCTTATATCAAAGCTCTCTTTTATACCAGTGCCAAAAGCTGTTACCATCATATGAAGCTCCTTATTCCCAAATATCTTATCTTCCGTCGCCTTTTCCACATTCAATACCTTTCCACGTAATGGCAATATGGCCTGATAGAACCTATCTCTGCCCTGCTTACTCGATCCCGCTGCGCTATCTCCCTCTACTATAAATATCTCAGTTTTCTCTGGATCATCCTCTGTACAATCTGCGAGCTTTCCTGATAGTACAGGACCATCAAACATTCCCTTCTTTCGCGCAAGCTCCCTTGCTCTCCTTGCATATTCGCGCGCTTCCGCAGCGCCTTGTACCTTTGCAATTATCTTTCCAACCTCTATTGGATTCTCCTCGAAATATGTTGATAATGTTGAATAAACAAAACTATCAACCATACTTTTTATATTTGAATTTCCCAATTTCTCCTTTGTCTGCCCCTCAAATTCAGGATTTTGCATTAATATAGAGATAACACCTACAAGACCTTCTCGTGTATCCTCCCCTTCAATAGCAGCAGTCTTGTTTTTACTCTTAACATTTTTTTGTATATAATTTGTTATAGCACGTGTAAGCGCTGTATGAAACCCTATTACATGCGTTCCGCCCTCCCCTGTCTTTATCCTATTTACAAATGAAATAAGCTCTTCGCTATAACTCTCAACGTATTGTATAGCAAGCTCCACTTTTATTGATTCATAATCTTTTATCATTATTATCGGCTTTGATATTGGCGCCTTGTCAGAGCGTATATAATCTAAGAAGTCTGGAAGACCATTATTTGAATGGTATATCTTTTCAGTGTCCTCAGTTATACCACGCTTGTCTCTAAACTCTATTTTAAGCCCAGGATTTAAAAATGATAAATCAACTAACCGCTCAGTTATAGTAGTTGTATCAAAGTGACTTACCGAAAATATTTCTTTATCTGGCTTGAATTTTATTGTGGTGCCATTATCATTTGGATCTATATCACCCATTACCTGAAGCTCTGAGGTTGGTATACCTCTACTAAAACTCTGCCTGTATATCTTTCCATTTTTCTTAACCGTAACAACCGTATATTCTGAGAGTGAATTTATTACTGTCAATCCGACACCATGAAGACCGCCAGACACTTTATATATTTTATTCTCAAATTTCGCCCCAGAATGAAGCGATGTCATTATAACTTCGAGCGCTGGTTTATTTGCTTTTGGTATTATATCTATAGGTATGCCTCTCCCGTTATCAGATACCTCCCCAACATCAATACCATCTTCATTATAAAGTGTTATTTTTATAGTATCGCAAAATCCCGCAGTTGCTTCGTCTATAGAATTATCAATTACCTCGTAAAGCAAATGATTAAACCCCGCTATACCTGTGGAACCTATATACATTGCAGGTCTTTTCCTAACACCTTGGGTTCCAGAAAGCACAACTATATCCTTAGCAGAATAATCATTATTTTCCATAAAACAAGCCTATAAATTTTCTTATATTAGTATCGTATTTTAGTATTAAAAACCTTCTTATTATAGAAATTTAATGATAATAATTAATAATACTAACGTATTATTTATTATATTAAATTAGTATATAATGTTTAGATATTGCTTTTGTTTATGAGTGCTAAAAATGAAATTTGATAATAAATTTAAAAGTAGGTTATTACTATTTGTGCTAGTTATAGCTCTTTTAGATTCTATATATCTAACGTCAGTTGAACTAAACAGCTTACCGCTTTATTGTTCGCACACAGGAATAATAAACTGTGGTGGAGTCCTCTCTAGCAAATATGCAAACATATTAGGTATACCTCTAGCGTATTATGCTCTTGGTTGGTCTATAGTTGCAATTATTCTATTCTTTTTAAAAAATAAAAAATTTGAAACAGTGAAAAACTTCTGGTATCTAATAGCGATAGTTGCAGTATTGTACTCCGTGTCGGCTATGGCAGCTCTTGGAGAGATATGTGAATATTGCTCATTACTTGATGTTACCTTGATAGTAGTTTTTATAATAACAATATACTCATTGAAAAAATAATAGATTAATTAGTGTACATTAAAACTAAAACACCTATTGGTATTAAAAAAAATGTTATCGCATTTACAACAGGTATTAACTGCAATAATACTATCAGATAAAGTATTACTCCAGACGTATTATCTTTGTCGTATATCTTGTGAAAAACTGTTATAAAGGTATTTGGGTTCTCTTTGGTTAAATATTTTACCATAGACATTCCAATAATTATCGCAATTATAACCCCGTATATTATAGCTCCAAAAAATCCACCAATAACACTTAGTATTGATGCAATAATTATAGCAGTTATTATGGTATATATGAATTTGGAAGAAATTAAATCTTTCCACCCATCAGAAAGCGCAAACACCAAATCACTTCCTTCTTTTTTTAGATATTTAGATGAAGTAATTAGTAGTATAAGCACTAATGGGGATATTATATGTATTATTATACTAATTAAATATGAAAATAATGAAGCAGTTGTATTTAATGGGTTTATAGCTGAAAATATAAACATCGGTATTGCGGTAATAACAGATAATATTGTATCCACTATTATTACTGATATTAACAATAGCGCCCCTAAAAGTATATAATCTAAAAGATTATCCTGATATTTTACGTATATATCATCAAATGTAATATGTTCTTTTTTTGTTGGCATTATACCACTTATATTAGTTTGCTGCGCATCTTTTTATACTTTTCATATAGAATATTTAGTATTCTTGGGCTCGTAGCTCAGTTTGGTAGAGCGGCTGGCTCTTAACCAGTAGGTCGCGGGTTCGAATCCCGCCGGGCCCGATCCAATATTTTAATAAATAATTTTATATTGCAGCATAATTGTATATTTAACTTTTTAACAATTATTTAAATATTGAATTTGTTTTTTTAAATTATATAGAATTAATACTAAAACTAAGAATATTTTATTTATTCTATAGACCTTTTTATTTTTTATATTTATAATGGCTTTTGACTATGTGTACTGCCTCTCCTAACACCATACCAGACGTAACTGCTAATAGCATCTCAGTAACTAAACCAAATAAAATATTTGATGGATATAAAAATTCAATTGAAAATCTAAGTATATATGATATTAACCATAACAAAAGTATAAACGGAGCACGCCTATAATATGTTTCACCATTCTTTTCAAAGAATTTCAAGCCTAAATTACTAAGCCAAATACCTATAAAATAGCCCACTACAATAAAAACCAAAACTGCTATTATATCTAAAATTGATGGATTCAAAATAAAGAGCGAAATAAAAGTGAGTAGTAAGTATATTATAGGCAACCTATAAACTTTTGATTTTTTGAATTTTGTACCCCTAAAATTTCTATACATCCTTATTGTTAAGTAAATTGCAATTATTATCAATATTATTGCAAACCCATTGGTTGAAGAATTTATGGCTGCAATTGTTTGTTGTACCATTTTTATCTCTTAATTTTTTTATATATCAAAAATAGTATTGCAATTACAACTATAACTAACGCAATATATGTCAAATATGATAATATGTTGCTTTTTGAATACGTATTATTAACATTTGTAGTTGGCAAAACAGTTGTAGTAACCGCCCCATTTGATGTTTTAGGTATTAAAACATTTGATGGTAGTATATTGGACGTAATGTTTTGTGGTGGAAATCCTGTATCTATAACCCCATGATTATAATATATTTCAAACGGTGCGTGGAATACAACCCATGCGCCTGGATAATTAGTATTATTCTGAATTGTATTATTTTCAGAATTAAAAGTCCAGTTCATATAGCTATTATAATTTCCAAAATTATATGCTATAGAATTGTAACTACCCCCACCAAACGGCATTGCAGTATATGTATTATTGCCTTTTAATATCGTTGTTATATTACGAATATTTCCATTTGCTGTAGTAAACTTTATACTTGGTGTTATCTGACCATTTACTGCAAAACCATACGCATATGAAATATTATATGGTAAGGGCGCAATAGACATATTTTGAGGTTTGAATAGTATAATTGAAAAATTATAATTTAAATAGCTCTTATTTCCTATTGATACATATGTATTTGGAGGTATTAAAACAGTAACATTTCCAAAATTTAATCTCGCCCCATTTGCTCCATCTACGCTATTATTAATCTCACTTATTTTTAACAAGCGTGGCGTTGGTGGAATTGGTATATAGTTATTTGATATATTTGGTGGTGTAATGTTATTTGAAGAAATTATAGAATTATTGTATTTTATCACATTTATATATAGGGTTGTTGGAGTTGCCTGCGTATCATTTCCAAGGACAATTATAGATAGATTATACATCATAGGGTAGGTATTTTGACCGGCGCTCACCACCAATTTACCAGAAAATGGTGGTATTCCAGACATATTTGTTAATGACGCAGTTATACCATGAGAATTTAACACTTTAATATTTGTCAAATTTATTTTACTATATCCAGATATGCCACTAATAAGCTCTACAGTATATGTGGTGTTTGCAGTGCCATATTGATGCAAAACTACTGTACTACTATTTGAAACAAACTGTGCCGTATTTGCAGGAGCGGATGTGGCCATTGCCAGTATAAAAGTTGAGAATATCAATATGAATAGTATTTTATACATCTTATCAACTAAACAGATACATGTAATTTATTTATATTTTGTTATTTTGCTATGGCTGCATCCAGTCTATCTCATAATATTCAAATTCGCTACTTGGCAGCTTTATCTGTTTTATTTTATAGTAAGTTACTGAAGTCTCTCTATCAGCTATTGCGATTATTAATTCAGAATTTCTCGCCCGTGCCTCATTTATTATAGCGGATAATTCACTTCCTCCAATATATTCATCCTCACTTAATGAGAGCATTGAATATTTTGGTATATCTTTTCCGGGAGTCTCAGTAACACCATTCTTCCTATAGTATAATACAAAATCAATCGATAACTTCTTTTTCCTGCTCCTGCCAGGAATTGCAAGTATAAATGTTTTCCTTACAGAATGTGCAACCCTTATGACTCGTGCCCATTCAGATATTAATAATTTTAGATCTCTTGGAAAAACATGTATTACGTGCTTTGAATGTATCCATTCATCATTTTTTATTGGCTGCGCGCCTGGAAAGTATATTCTAAAATGTGTGCCAAATTTAAATCCAGTCTTTAAAACATACCCATTATCGCGCCAATCCACATATATTGAATATAGTTTTTGAAAATCTGACCTTCTAGAAGTTGCAATTGATATAATTTCATTTTTAGTATATCCTTCTATATTCAATACGCCTCTCTCCATTAAAAAGAGTGTTTCGTATATATCAAGTTTATTTAGACTTCCATGATCGCTTGCTTTATATGTACCATATTGGCCAAACCAATAATTATTATATATTTCACGACCCACATCACTCTTATCTATAATAGATACCAAATCATCTTCAAAAAATACGCCGTTTACACTCTTTGTACTTATCTTTAACTTAATTGATGGATATGCCTTGACATTTATCTGCTTATCTTTCTTTATATTACCATCATTGCCATGCTCTTGTGGGTACTCTATTACAAGGCCCCTGTCCCTCCAATCTTTATATGTAAAATATCTGGCCATAAACTTATTATTTTTGTTAAATAACATTGCCACATCATTAAATGTCAATTTTCCGCCAGAATCTGAGATACATTCTGCTTTGCGGACGTCCATTACATATAATGCCTCTTCAGGACGCAATGTATATTTATTCATAATTTTTATTCCTATATGACCATTTCTTAAATTATCCTGGCTAGACTGATCTATTACATAAATGCTTCTAGTTTTTTCTTCAATATTTATAAGAAGGCCCAATCTATCAACCATATATTGCTTTAATCATTTCTTGCTCAATTTCTGTAATTTTTGCCGGAAACACAATAGTGCGCATACCCTTAATTTTATTTAATTTATGAGCATCCTTTATGCTCAAAAATGCTTTATACTCATCATCTAATGAGAGTTGCTCTATAATTATTATTTTTGTTGAATCTTTTATTAACCCAGATTTACGTATTGATTCAGCGTGCTCCATATATGTTAACGCTTCGTTTATTGGTATTGATGATGCCTCTTTTTGATCATAATCAAGCAATAAGATAGTATGCAAGTTATTATCCATATTTTTCTTTATTGTATCATAAAATGATATTGGCTTATAATGCTCGCTAAAACGCGCAATTGTCACTATCTGCCCAAATCTATAAAAATCAAGACCGCACTCCCCCATTATAGCGCTTATAACAGAACTTGAATGTATTATCTTTATAGGAATATTAAATTTCGATGCTTTTAAAAATATTATTTTATGTGTTGTTGCAATTAACGGGTCTCCACCCACAAGTATTGTGATATCATGCTCCTTTGAAATAAGCCTTTCAACATGCTCTTCTAGATCTTGGCGTGATAATCTTTTGATTTTTTTATTTATCAATAATTCTATATTTTTTATCTTTGATTCTGATACACTGCTTGTATATGCATCAATAAACACATCCTTTGACATTTTACATGCGTTTATACCATCTATTGTCATGCCGTCTTCGGATATACCAGTACCTACAAGAAATAGCATTAATGCACCAATTAACCCTTAACGCCGTCCTTAGTTATTCTTATTATACATTCACCTTCAGGCATGCTAGGCGAGTCTACAAGTCTTACTATTCTTTTATCCTCTTTGCTCTTTCTCATATAAAGGCGCGTACCTGCGGCATGTGCCATTACATTACCACCTATTGGGGTTGTAGGATCTCCAAAAAGTATTCCAGGATTATCCATTACCTGATTTGTTACATAAACAGCAAGTTCATACTTATCTGATAAGCTCTGCAACTTGTGTATGTGCATATTAAGCTTCTGCTGCCTTTCACCTAGTGCACCCCTGCCTATAAATTCCGCTCTAAATAAGGCGGTTAATGAATCTACTACTATCAATTTGATATTTTTTTCCTGTATAAGTTTATCAGCGCGCTCAACCGTTAATATCTGCTGCTCAGTTGTCTGAGCCCTAACATATATAATATTTTTAAGCACATCTTCAGGATCAAGCCCGCTATTCTTTGCTATCTCTTTTATGCGCTCTGGCCTAAATGTTCCCTCAGTATCTATAAATAATACATTACCCCCAAGACCAGATTTCTCTCTAGGTTGCTGTGCGTTTACCGTTAATTGAAACCCTAGCTGAGTTTTGCCACTTGAGAACTTTCCATAACTCTCAGTTATAGAGTTAGTTTCTATACCTCCACCAATCATATCATTTAATGAATCACTACCAGTACTTATTTTACCTAATATTAAGCGCTTTTCGAATATTTCAGCCCCGGTAGAATAATTAATTGTTGTTGATTCCTTTGCCACTTGGACCGCTTTTTTTGCCGCATCAACACTCATACCAAAATTTTCTGATAAATCATGAGGATTTGCTATTGCTACCTTCTCTAATGAATCTATTCCTGCAGCGCGCATCTTCTCAGCAGTTGTCTCTCCAATACCTGGAAGATCCTCCAATTCCCTTACTATTTTATCTTTAACCATAATAAAACCCGCGAGACCTGCAAACCATTTATATATTATTATACTAAAGCTATATAAATTAAGATTACAAATTAGATAAGAATTAGCATTCCACGTTATATTTTTGAGAATAAGTGCCAGCGTGTGACACACGCTGGCAAGGCGACCAGTTCTTCACGACCTTCCTACAGTAGAGAACCTGTAGTTTAATATAAAAAAGAATATTTAAAAAGATTTGTAATTAGTGGAATTATATCATAAATATGGAATTTTATGGGATTTTTGACACTCAGCCTGCCAGCATTGGTTGCTGCAATAATACTTGGTATATTACTGATAGTATTTGGTGGGAATACTGGCCCTTTAATGATAGCAAGTATGGTGCTTTTTTTAGTACTATCAGCCATAGTTACTACCTTTGGCATAACAAATAAGAAGAAGATAGGCGTTGCGGAGAAAGATCGAGGCATAAAAAACGTTATTGCCAATGGCCTTGCACCCCTTATTTTTTCAATTCTATTCTTCTATTATATGTCCCAAGGATATATTGCCCATATATTGATTCTTGGCTTTATAAGCACAGTTGCTGCTATAACTGCAGATAAATTTAGCAGTGAGATAGGTGTCCTTAATGGAAATCCTACCATGATATTTGGATTAAAAAAAGTTAAAAAAGGCACAAGCGGGGGTGTAACTAAACTTGGCTTGATTTCAGGATTTTTAGGAAGCGCACTTATAACAATCCCAACAACATTTATGTACTTTCTAATATTTGGAGCATCTTATAGCTACTATATTGTAATTCTTGTAATATTTATAGGATTTTTAGGAAGCATATTTGATTCTATGCTTGGTTATTTTGAGGAGAAGGGTTTTGGTAATAAATATACATCTA
>JAMCZM010000031.1 GCA_023485645.1 Candidatus Martarchaeota archaeon | reverse complement strand
TTGTGATTTTTATGCGTTTTCCATTAATCCTTTTTTTAAATATTGGAAAATCAGACCTAACATTTTCCATGCCATTATATAAGTCATTTGTAGAAACCATCAAATACACGTTCTTATTCGAAGTTCACATAACCTTTTTCTTCTAATTTTTTTACCATATCGACATTGCCTTCCTCTACAATTTTCCCTTTAACCATAACATGTACGAACTCTGGCTTCATGTATTCTAGTATCCTACTATAATGTGTTATTACAAGTAATCCCGAATTTGATTCTTTTACTATTCTATTTATATTTGTAGCAACTACACGTATTGCATCTATATCAAGCCCCGAATCTGGCTCGTCAAGTATTGCAATCTTTGGTTTCTGTATTGCCATCTGTAATATCTCTGCTTTTTTCTTCTCGCCTCCAGAAAAACCTTTGTTTAAAGGTCTGCCTATTATACCCTCTCCTATTTTAAGATCTTCCGCGTTCTTTTTTATCTCTACCATCATGTTTTTCATATCTACAGTACCCTTATTTAATGATTCTTTTGATGCTCTTAGAAAATTTATAAATCCAACACCCTCGATTTCTACAGGATGCTGAAAACCCAAAAATAATCCAAGTGCCGCACGCTGGTCTGTTGACAAATCTAATATACTCTTATTATCAACTAGTATATCACCACTTTTTATAGTTACAGCAGGATGACCAAATATTGCTTTTGCAAGCGTTGTCTTTCCAGATCCATTCGGACCCATTATCACATGAAGCTCTCCCTGCCTTATTTTTAAATTAAGCCCGCTTATTACTTCCTTACCATCTATTGCTGCATACAGATCTCTTATTTCTAATAACATATCCATAAAAACCACTTTAAACATTAATAAATTAATTATTTTCATCCATTTAATTTAAGTATATTATTTTACCATCATATTACAATCAAATTTATGATAGGATTGACATAAATGACACACCGATTTTTGTGCATTTATATCACTTTTAGATAATACATTTTTAACATAGTCATAAACATATGAGCTATTAAAATTGGACATTATACTGCTTGTCTCTTTTGATATTTTCTTTTTATTTAAATATTTGCTAATTGCAGCCTGTGTCACGCCCATTGCCATAGCAGCCTCCTTCTGATTCATATGCATCTCATTTACTAATATGTAAACAGTATACTGCCTTAATGCTGGCATAAATTTATATGCAACGCGCTCATAATCAGTCATTATTCTATTCATCTAATTACCCCTATATTTATAATGGCGTTCAAATAAATCAGCTGAAGGCTTACTAAACCATATAATATCAGTAGTATCAATTTTTGGTATTGCACCATATCTGCCATTATTTTTCATTTTATCGTTTATCATTGAGGATATTATAGATTTAACATTATCATCAGCAATATTACTTATGACTGGTGAAAAAAATCCGGATAAAATTAGTTGCTGTGCTCTGACTTTATCTATACCCCTTGAAGTTAAATAAAACAATGACTCATCATCTATAGGACCGGTTGCAGAAGAATGTGTAGCTTTTACAGCATTTTCGTCTATTGAAACAGATGGAATTGAATCTATTCTTGCAGTCCTATCAATAAGTATACCTCCCTCTTCAACAAATGAACGCGATTCTTTTGCACCATTTACAATTTTAGCAAATCCCTTTATAAAACATATAGAATCATGCATTAATGCAACTTTTGAATCTAACTTTGCAGTGGTTTCCCTTCCCGTATTTATTATATATGTATTTATGTCCATTTTCTGTGATTTTGATCCGAAAATGATCTCATTTGCATTTATTGAACTACCATTTCCAACAGCATTTATATAATTCCTCGAGCGCACAGCATTGCCTCCAATATATATGTAATTAAATTTTATCTCTGCGCCTATATCTGCATCAGCTTTTGAATTATTAATTATCGTTACACGTTCATCTTGCGGATATATTACATTAACTTCAGCTTTAGAATAAGCTAACGCTTCAAATTCATTTATTACAGATGTAAATATATTTTTTGATGATTTTGATGTTGATACCTGCAACATTTTTAAATTAGCACTCTTTCCTAATTTAGTATATACAATTATAGGAAGCGATTCATTAGCATTTACAAATAATATATTCAATGATGCCACTACATTTTCAGGTATGGTTTATTGTTATTATTTGATCAACATGCGCATGTGTAAATGCAACGTATTTATCCTCATGCTTATTATGCATTGATTTTTTTATTGTATCATAAAATTCCTTATCATTTTTATTTATCATTTTTACATATGGATTATCCTTAATTATTGCGCCATGCCTTCCTATGATCACATCAAATAGTATATTCAAATGAGCAATTGATTCTTTATACACACGCTCTATTACATATGTATCATCAATTAATTCAGATTTTTCATCTAATAAACTTAAATCTAAAACTATGTGCCTGCGTTTATATATTGAATTTGTCTCCTCAGGTAATGATTTATACAACTCTAATGCCTCATTTGCAAATGTTTGATATTCACTCATTTAAAACACCAATTAACCAACAGAATCTGTCATATCAATTTTTATTAATCGTTTCAACTCCAACGAATATTCCATAGGCAGCGCTTTTGCAAGTGGCTCTATAAATCCAAGCACTATTGTTGTAAGTGCATCCTCTTCGCTAAGACCTCTGCTCATCAAATAAAATAATTCATCCTCTCCAACTTTTCCCACTGTAGCTTCATGTGTTATGCTTGCATCCTCTCTATGCATTTCCATATAAGGATATGTATTGGTCTTTGAATTTTCATCAAGTAAAAGCGCATCGCAGCGAACAGCAGACTTTACATTAGCTGCATCCTTCCCTACGTATATAAGACCACGATAAGTAGTCAACCCAGAACCTTTTGAAACACTTTTGGATATTATTTTTGATGTTGTATCTGGAGCAAGATGAAGAATCTTTCCTCCAGAATCCTGTATCTGTGACTCGCCGGCAACAGCTATTGATAGTATTTCACCTTTTGCCCCGCGTTCTTTTAAATATACACTTGGATATTTCATATTTACTTTGCTCCCTATATTGCCATCAATCCACTCCACATACGCATTCTCGTATGCAAATGCACGTTGAGTAACTAAATTATATACGTTCTTTGACCAGTTCTGAATAGTAACATAACGAATATGTGCATTTTTATGGGCAACAAGTTCAACTACAGCTGAGTGTAATGAGGAGCTCACATATATTGGCGCAGTACATCCTTCTATATATGTAACATCAGCACCTTCATCAGCTATTATAAGTGTTCGTTCAAATTGGCCTGCCTTTTCAGCATTTATTCTAAAATACGCCTGAAGGGGCATAGTAAGCTTAACATTCTTTGGAATATATATGAAACTGCCTCCAGACCATACTGCGCTATTTAAAGCAGAAAATTTATTATCATTATCAGGTATAACAGTGCCAAAATAACGTTTCATTAGTTCTGGATATTCCTTTACTGCGGTATCCGTATCCGTAAACACGACACCCTGCTTTTTAAGATCCTCTTTTATGCTATGATATACAACCTCACTATCATATTGTGCTTCCGCTCCTGCAAAAAATTTTCTCTCAGCTTCTGGTATACCAAGCTTGTCAAAAGTCTTTTTTATATCATCTGGAACAGAATCCCAACTATCAGATTTCTTATCTGTTGGCCTTATATAATAGTAAATGTCATCAAAATCTATGCCATCAAGATCTGCACCCCATTTAGGCATAGGTTTACTTTTAAATATTTTATACGCACTTAATCTCTTTTCAAGCATCCATTCTGGCTCATTTTTTATTTTAGATATCTCTCTTACTATATCTTCCGATAGTCCCTTATCACTCTTAAATTTATAATCAATCTTATCATTAAAACCATATTTCTCCATATATTCCTGTTCGTTTGTACCAACGAATTGCTCTTTTATATTAGACATATTAAAACCACAAGATAGACACTAGCTATTATTTATAATGAAAACACTATAATTATAACTCAGTTATAATCTGAACATTCTCCTTTTTAAAGCTTATTATAATTTTTATTTATCACAATTAAATTAATGTCAAGCTTATTACATACTAAATTGGTCATTTGTCAATAAACTACCAAAATCGAATTTAAAAATCATTTATAAAAAGATGTATTATGATTATAGTATATTGATGTGATTATATGCCTTATTCAAAATTTAAAAATGAATTTACTTATAAAAAATTTATGGAGAGTAATAATGAGGCTGAATTTGATAGGTTATTTGACGATGCAATTTTAAAACTTAAAAAGAACCTTGGGGTTACATACCCTATGTATATATCTGGAAAGGCAATTAATTCAAATAGCATATTAACCGAGTATTCTCCAATAGATAAAAATATAGTTATAGGCCGCTTCCAATGTGGGAAACGCGAACATGCAAAAATGGCCATAGATGCAGCAAAGAAAGCATTTGAAGAATGGCGCTTAGTTGATTATAAAAAACGTGTTGAGATATTTAAAAATTTTGCAATTTTATTATCAGCAAATAAATTTGATATAGCAGCGTTACTAAGTTTAGAGAATGGAAAATCTAGGTATGAATCTATCGGAGAAGTTGATGAGGCTATAGATTTCGCCAATTATTATGCAAATGATATGGAAATTAACAAGGGATATATAAGAAAAAATATTTCAGATGATAGTAATATAAAAGTTAATGCTGGATTTCAAGGCGCACCTGGAGCATCTGAAATAGTCAATATAAGATTGTTGCCAGTAGGGGTGTTTGGGGTTATAGCACCATTTAACTTCCCAATATCGATATCTTCTGGAATGAGTATAGGTGCAATGATTACAGGCAATACTGTAGTGTTCAAACCATCTTCAACTGACAACATGACTATGCTTACCGGATTAAAAATATACCAACTTCTAAAAGAATCGGGATTGCCCGATGGTGTATTTAATTTTATCACAGGACCTGGCAGCGAGATAGGGGATGAACTAGTAATAAATAAGGATGTTTCAGGAATAGCATTTACAGGTTCATATGACACAGGAATTAACATGATTAAAAAGAGCCTTAATTTAGGGCTGCAAAAAAATTTTGTTGTTGAAATGGGTGGTAAAAATCCCACTATAGTATCAAAGCATGCAGACATAGAAAAAGCAATAGAGGGAATCTCAAGTGCGGCATTTGGCTATACAGGGCAGAAATGTAGTGCATTATCACGGGTGTATGTACATTCTTCGATAAAGGAAATTTTTATAAGCAAATTAATAGACAAAGTACGAACATTTCATATAGGAGATCCTCTTAAAAAAATTAATTACATAGGTCCATTAATAAGTGAAAATGCTTATACTAGATATGTAGAATCAATAAATAAAATAAAACGGGCGGGGTCATTATTATATGGGGGTAATAGAGTATCAACCCAATTAGATGGATACTACGTTGAACCGGTAGTAGCAGAATTAAAAAATGATGATGAACTGGTACATAATGAACTCTTTTTACCTATACTTGCGATAATAGAATTTGATGATTTCAATAAAGCAATAGAAATGGCAAATGATGTTAAATATGGTCTTACAGCAGGGTTATATACTAAAAATAAGGGCGAAATTAAGGAGTTTTCCAATAAAATAGCTGCAGGAGTTGTTTATATAAACAGAAAAACAAGCGCAACTACAGGAGCAATTGTAGGTTTGCATACGTTCGTAGGTTGGAAAGCAAGTGGATTTACTGGTAAGGGAAGCGGCAGCAAATATTACTTGCAACAGTTTATGAAAGAGCAAAGTTTATCATTAACAAAATAGGTATATAAATGCCGCTATTAAAATTCTTGCAAAAATATATGCATTATAATAAAACCAAAATTTACATAGAAGAAAAAGAGATCACTGTACTTATTGCAGATAATTTTATAAAAAGAATGATAGGACTTATGTATAAAAAATCATTAAATTCTGATAGCGGCATGCTCTTTATATTTAACAAACCCGATTACCATAGCATATGGATGCTCAACATGCATTTCAACATAGATATACTATGGATAGATAACAATTTTAAAATTGTAGATGTTTGCGAAAATGCAGCGCCCTGTACATCAATGTTTAACTGCAAAACATATATACCGAAAAGTCCGGATAGATATATAATAGAACTAAATGCTGGATTTATAAAAAATAATAGAATAAAAAAAGGAGCAAAAATTAAAATAAAAAAATAGGTAAGAAGATTACCTTCTTCCCTTTCTATTCATCTTTGCTCTTGCAACATATCCTTTTTTATCAATAAAATAGAGATAGCCCTGTTCCCTCTTGATCTTTTCAGAACCCACTTTTGACTTTCTTCCTCTTGTATTAGATTTCATTGGAGTTCTCCATACAAACCCGTCCTTTCCCAAGAAGTATAGGTACCCATCTTCTCTCTCTATTGATTCGCTTCCTATCTTTTCTGCCATTAGATCACTAATAAGAATAAACTAGATAGATTTAAATATTTATCGTCGATTTACAGAGGAAACTGGGTTTTTTATGTAAATTTGGTGTATTTTTTGGCTTTTTTTCATCTTTTTTATATAATCTTTTATATCTTCTCTAAATAATAAATATGATTTGATGATCGAAATAAAATTATTTAAAAAGATAGAATTAGACGGATGCACATTCTTGGAAGGCTTCCCAGGGACAGGACTTGTAGGACCTATGAGCATAAGTTATATAGTAAATAAACTTCAACTTGAATATATAGGATATATAAAAAGTGATCTTTTCCCACCTCTTGTATCAATACATAAAGATACACCAATGCCACCATTAAGATTTTATTATTCAAAAAAAAATAGTCTGTTATTACTCTTTGCAGAATCTGGACCATCATCTGAAAAATCCATATACGAAATATCTGACGCAATATACAATTTTCTAAAAGAAAGGAAAATTAAAAAAATAATATCAATAAGTGGCATACCTACACAGAACCCAAATAATTTTGATGTTTTTGCTGTAGCATCTACAAAAGAGCTATCTGAAAAAATACAAAAATTAGGATTAAAACCCATTGGCGAGGGTGTTGCAGCTGGGGTCAGCGCAGTAATTATGATGAATGCAGCTATAGATAATATCGATGATATAAACATATTAGTACAGGTAAATCCACAAATAATAGACCCACGATATGCAGAAATAGCAATAAATAGTTTAAATAAATTATTGAATATGAATATAGACGTTGTTGAGCTGGATAAGGAAGCCAAAATGGTAGAAGATAAGGTAAAAGAATTGCTTAAAAAGAGCAAAGAAACGCGTGAAGGTGTTATACCGGAAAGCGATCCAAACATGTATACATAAATATGATTCTGTTGATAAATATAACTTAATTGCAGGGGTAGCAAAGTCTGGTTTGGCTGCTTTAGGCCACAGAAAAATGCGCAGGACTTAAGATCCTGTGGTCTAGCACCTTCGTGAGTTCGAATCTCACCCCCTGCACAGTAAAAAACCGACGACATAGCTGGGCTTCTTAATCCAGCCGTTTTGCGTGGTGGGTCAAAACGGCGGCTAAAGGTTCCTTGAACTGCCAAGTTGTTGGCTTAAAGGAGCCACTCATTTCGCGGAGCAAAATCAGAGCTGTGGTGACCCCAAGGAGAACAAAAGATTTTTATAACTATTAGGACTAAAATTCACCATGGAGAATAGGGTTTTTGTAGTACATTGTTAGGAAGGTAAACCAAATAGTGGATGGTATCCTTGGTTAAAGACAGAACTATAGAAAAAAGACTTTAAAACATATTTACTTGATATGCCAAATACACAACATCCAAGAATAAAAGCGTGGGTAAATCATCTCAAAAAGGCTGTTGGCACTCCTGATAAGCATTGTTATTTCGTAGGTCATAGTGTTGGTTGCATAACAATTCTAAGGTATCTAGAATCAATAAAAGAACAAATTGGAGGGATAGTGATTGTTGCTGGTTACACTACAAATTTAGGTTACGAAGATTTGGAAAGTTTCTTCACGAAACCAATAAATTGGAAGAAGATAAAAACAAACTGTAAAAAGTTTGTTGCTATACACTCAGATAATGATCCTTACGTATCCTTGCATTACGGGAAAGATATTTTCAAAAATAAGTTAAATGCTAGTGTAATTATAGAACATAATAAGGGACACTTCAGCATTGATAATAATATAATGCAATTACCTAGTGCACTTAAAGCCGTCATTGAATTATCCGAATAAAAAGACTGTGGCAAGGCTTGCGTCCACAATTCCGATATAAAACAAAGGTTTAATAAAAGATAAAGTAGCTAATATAGTACTAGAAGATGCAAAAGTGAACATAATGACAACAGTCATAACTTTTGACAATGAATTTAAGGGTCAAATCCTAAATATCTTTGAAAAGAGTGTAAAGGATGGTGTAATAGTTGAGGCTTGCACTGGCAATCCTGTCTTGACTATAAAGGGTGAACCTGTTGATTCAAAGGAATTTGCAGGAATAAAGAAAGGTTCCGAAATTTTTATCAAAAAATAGTTATGGTGTGGTTGATAGCGACGCGGAAAAGGAGAAAGAAATAGATATGATAAATAAGACGATAAAATGGAGATGCGAGAGAATAAATGAGGGAGTTGATTTGTATAATAGGATGGCAAATGAGATTGATGCTACAATGCAAATTGACAAACTTGAGCCTAAGGAATTGCTTAGAAACATTGAGAAGTTTTATAATATCAAAGGCATTACCCAAGAAGCTTACAAAGAAGCGAAAGATTTCTTCTTTGGAGAATTCGGGCAACATGTTTATGGGAAAATTAGCAGATTCTGGAGTTCTATATCAGATAACCATGAGATAATT
>JAMCZM010000008.1:5709-8887 GCA_023485645.1 Candidatus Martarchaeota archaeon | reverse complement strand
TGGTTTTAGTTTTTAGGCCATCAAACGAGGCATTAGATATAACGTTACAGGCGAATAAAAAGGGCATAAAAATGGTGTGGTTACAAGAAGGTATATTTAGCGAAGAGGCTGAACGTTTTGCAAAAGATCACAATATGCTATTTGTTATGAATAAATGTATGATGAAAGAGCATTATAAAATGCTATTTTCTAATCAATAATCTCTATTTTTTTATTGCCTATCATCTTGCGTAATAGGTGTATGCGGCTGCGTAGAACCTCTGCTAGTATAACTGCGTTATTATGCTGCTTGTCAGATGTTGAGTATACAAATGTAACAACATCGGAATTTATTATATGCAATTATTATCCATTAATTTTTCAACAGCTATATTCCTGTCAAGTTCTTTTTTATATTTTTTTACAAATGAGTCCCATCGTCTGGGGTCATGTGAGAACCATTTTCTTAATTCATCGCTCGGTCCGACTTTTTTAAACCATGTGTCGATTGCAGCACTGCTTCTTCTAATACCGCGTGGCCAGAATTTGTCTACAAGGATTCTTTCGCCATCTATTATGTTTGGTTTCTCATAGACGCGCCTTAATTTTATGGTCACCATACTCTATAACTAGGAAGATATATTTTTAAAGATTGATGTTAGATTTAGGATATTGCTTAATGCAGAAATAGGATATTTTAATGTAAAATTTAATAATTTTATTATAAAAAAATGCCAAAAAGATAATTATGCACATGTTTTGGTTATATATTAATTATATCGTAAAAAAGCGAAAGTATTAAAAAAGCTAATTGTAAATTAGTCTTAATGGTGACCGTAAGGCCAATAAGTGGTGAATAAAATGGGACTTTTTGATAAACTAGGAAAAGCATTGGGAACAGCAGGAGAGTTGAACATAGAAGACTATATGAACTCTGAAGAGATGGAGAACGTTGATGTGATGAATGAGCCGGCGGACTTTTATATAAAGCCATTGGCATTACAGCAAGAATCAGATCTCCATATAATAGAGGAGGAGTTGCAGAAGAAGAATATAATACTTCTCAATATCTCAGAGATGGATAAAAGACCAAATACTCAGAAAACTATTGTCGAATCCATAAAAGAGTATATAACAAAGATAAATGGGGACATAGCACGAATAGACCAGGATAAGATTCTATTGACTCCTGCAAAGGTTAAAATAATTAAGAAGAAGAGAGCTGCACAAAAGAAGCAGTAATCTTATTTTATGGCAGTTAATCTGCCATGCTTTTTATTATATACTAATTAAATAGGCGCTCTAGTCTTTTGCGATGCGGAATTTTTTTATTTCTGTTCTTTTTTAGGTTTATAAAAGCTTATCGCGAGTGCATTCAGCTCTTTTTTTGTTGGATTTGCTCGTTTTAATATGTGTTCAAATGTATTTACGACAGTTTGTTTGCTGCGTATGTCATCTCTATTTGATATGCTTTTTTTGAAGAGTTTCAATATGCTCCCTAACTGTTCTGGTGTGGCATATGTTTTAGTTGATATGTGCATATTATTTTTATGCAGTACGTAGAGCATAATGCCTAGCGCATGTGATATATTTAGCACTTTATAATTGCTGTTTATCGGTATTGTTATTGTTGCATCACATGCAGTTAATTCCTCACGTGTAAGGCCTGTTGACTCCCTACCTAAAACAAGTGCTATTTTTTCTACACGATTTTTATTTAATATATCATTTAAATTATCAAGGCTATAAACATTATAGAGCGCAGCATTGGTTTTATGTGGTATGGCTGTGCTCCCAATAGTAAAACTACCTTTTGTTGCTGCGTTGATGCTTTTGTACGTTTTAATATTTTTAAGAAGATCAACGCCATGCTTTGAGTACATTATTGCTTTTTTACCAAATACATTGCATTTGGGTGCTACAACACGTATCGATCTAACATCGAAATTTTTAGACACTCTAGCAATATAACCCAAATTAAGTTGATATGCTGGTTCTACTACTATAACATCGATTTTAAACGGCATGAAATCTATACCATTAATAATAACAATACATTAACAAAATCAAATAACATATGTCCTAATATGGAGGGATATAATGATTGGGTCTTTTTGAATATATAACCCGCTGCAAGCCCGAAAGCAAGGGCGGCAACAAACTCCGCAATTGAAAAATAGCTAAGATAATGCATTGCACCAAATACTATTGCGCTTAAAATTATGCCAAAACGTGGCACCATAAAACCCCTAAATAATATCTCTTCATTGATTGGGGCAATAAGAAATGCGAATATATAAAAATATACTGGGAAGTTAGCGAGTGTGGAACTAACATTCGTATTTATTGCGTAACCAGTAATATATTCGACAATACCCGCAATTAACTGTAGACTAAAAAATAATATAAATAATAATATGCCAATGCCAATATATCTAATCGCCAATCTTCTTTTCGATAAGCCTAATTCATCCACTATATTCTTTAAGCGTTTTCCTTTGTATAACATATACGTAAAGGCAATTAGCGGAAACATAAAAGAGAAGCTTATGCTCGAGAGCGCAACGGCATTACCATAGCTTAAAACATTTATTGTATATAAATAAGGAATAAAAAATGTTAATACTATAGAAAGCCACAGTAATATATAAACTGTATATCTTATTGATATATTTTCAGGGCTACTCTTTTTTTGCTTCCTTCTTTTGACTTTTGAATTCTGTATAACCACATTTACCACATGCAAATCTGTTAGAATGTTCCCCCATACCCGCACCACATTTTACGCACGCCTTTACTGGCTTGTATTTTTCAAAAGTCTTCTTTGGTTTTTCCTTTTTAACTGGATCTGCCATATAAACACCTACTCTTTCTTATCCTCTACTGGCTTTTCAGCCGCATTCTTTCCCGCAGCTTTCTCAGAACTTTTCTTTAATCTTGCAAGAAAATGAATTTAAAGCCAGATGCTACTATAATTACAGGAATTGAACAGAGTTTTGGCATAAAACATTGTACAATATATGCACATGCATATGCAAAAAGCTCAGATATAGAGAAATTCGAAAAAAAGCACATTCTTGCAAGATTAAAGAAAAGTTCTGAGAAAGCTGCGGGAAAGAATGCGGCTGAAAAGCCAGTAGAGGATAAGAAAGAGTAGGTGTTTATATGGCAGATCCAGTTAAAAAGGAAAAACCAAAGA
>JAMCZM010000008.1:0-5699 GCA_023485645.1 Candidatus Martarchaeota archaeon | reverse complement strand
TCGAATTTCTCTATATCTGAGCTTTTTGCATATGCATGTGCATATATTGTACAATGTTTTATGCCAAAACTCTGTTCAATTCCTGTAATTATAGTAGCATCTGGCTTTAAATTCATTTTCTTGCAAAGCTCTCTTTTCGCCTCCTCATTTGACAATGTTCTATCATCAAGTGTGACAGAACACACAATCTCCTTTCTATCAAATAATTTATTCTCTGTTTCTGATATAACATGTATATTCATAATATCACATAAAATATAATTTAATTTATTTTGGCAAATGCACGTCTACCCATAGCCTCAAGTATTTCAACTTCCCCTCCAGCGGAGAGCTTTCCCTTAAATTCATCTGGTATTGACAATGAGTATACCTCATATGTTTCAAGGTCCATTAATTGCGCACTATCGCCCTCTATAGATACAACTTGTGCCTTTTTCTTTGCTATAACTGGAGCCTCAACATCACCATCTCCTGGTTTTAATAGTGTTTTTTTCTGTCCATCAAATATGCCTATTGCTGTTATTCTCATCTTTGCAGCTCCATGCTTTCCAGGAGCACTGGTCTCTATATCTACAACTCTGCATGGTATATTATCTATTAATAGATACTTCCCAACTTTGAGTTCTTTCAATGAGGTGAATGTTATTCCATCTTCCATAAAAATCATCACGTGTAACAATCCTAAAAGTAGGTTGTGATTTTATTCATATTTTAAAAGAAAGTATATATACCTTATCCTTTTTGTGTAAACTATATAATTTACGTTAATAAATAAAAAAAGAATGGATAAAAAATAGCAATCAGAAGATTGCCTCCATACTATTCCTTGTGCTTGCTATAGTGCTCTTCTCTTTATCCGTGTATAATTTAACGCTACCTAATTTTGGTTTTACTCCTGTAATTATTGACATAACATACACTTCGTTTTTCAATTCTGGCATCATGCGTGCACCAAATATTACATTTGCATTGTCTGATAAACCTTTTGTTACGCCCTCTCCAAGCCTTGTTGCTTCCTCTATTGTGAGTGCTTCGCTTCCGGATACATGCACAAGTGCGCTTTTTGCCCCTTCTGTTTCGTATCCCATTAACGGGTGCTCCAATGTCGATTTTATTGCATGTTCAACCTTATCCGCTCCAGATCCTGTTCCAACATTTATTACGGCCGTTCCAGAATTACCTAATATGGTTCTCATGTCAGCATAGTCCAAATTTATTAGGCTTGGGAATCGTATTGTATCTGTTATTCCCATGACTGCATTTGATGTTACTCTATCAACTACTTCAAATGCTTTCTCCATAGGTAGATTTGGATAATAACTAAGCATTCTGTCATTCTCTATAACTATTGTAGAATCTGTGTTCTTTGTCAATTGCTCTAATGACCAATTCGCCTTTTCTCTTCTGCTTCTTTCAAGTGCGAATGGATATGTTACAAATGCAACTACAAGTGACCCCTGCTCTTTTGCCATTTGTGCTACAATAGGTGCTGTTCCACCACCAGTTCCTCCTCCCATACCTGCGCATAAAAATATAAGATCATAACCACTTATGGCCTTTCTTATCTCTTCAGCACTAACCTCAGCAGCTTTTGCTGCAACTTCTGTATATCCACCTGATCCTAGCCCTTTTGTTATATCTTTTCCTATAAGTAATTTTTTATGTGCATTTACAATGCTAAGATGTTTAACATCAGTATTTATTGCTATAGTGTCAGCACTCTTTATACCATAGTTATATAACCTATTTACCTGGTTAGAACCCATTCCTCCTAATCCAACAACTGCGAACTTCGCAGTAAACTCTTCGAAATTTATATTGTTATCCATATTCCCACCCTAATGAAAATAAAAAATGAAAGGCTAGAAAAATCTAGCCGATCATCTCAAGATCCGAGTAAGAGGTTGTCTTCTTCTCCTCAAATTTGCTTATGATGCTTGAACCCTTTACACCTGTTATGATTGCAACAATTTCTATTGCATCCTCACCTGTAGGCATAAGGCGTGCACCCCACTTGACATTTGCTCGTGTGTCCATTTTCTCGGTTATTATTTCTCCGGCCTTTATTGCATCTCCTATTGTTAATGATGTGTCACCTGATATGTGTATAAGCGCGCCAGTTGCACCCTCATAATCAACATCAAGCAGTTTATTTTTTAATACCTGTTCTGCTGCAATGCCTACTTTATCATTACCCTTTCCTATACCGACAGCTATAAATCCTACGCCTTGGCCGCTCATTATAGATCTTACATCTGCAAAGTCAATGTTAATCATGCTTGGCTGTGTTATTGTCCAAACTAATCCTCCAATTGCTTTTGCAAGTATCGAATCTGCAAGCGCGAATGCCTCTGGCATTGGTAAGTTAGGTACGAGCTTTACTAGTCTGTTGTTGTCTATTATTATAACACTGTCGCTGTATTTTGTAAGTTCACGTATACCCTCTTCAGCTTTTACCATCCTAACTCTTTCAAGAGCAAATGGGTATGTAACCATGCATATAACAATTGCTCCTTGTTCCTTTGCAATCTGTGCAGCAACGCGAATTGAACCAGTTCCAGTTCCTCCTCCCATACCTGCGCATAAGAATACTAGCTGTGCACCACTAAATACCTCTTCAAGTAGGTGTCTGTCAACTTCTGCAGCCTTTTCACCAACCTTTGGGTCTCCTCCTGCTCCAAGTCCTCTTGTTAAGCTTTTGCCTATCAAAACTTTTTTTATTCTATCATCAATAACTTTGAAATGTTGAGCGTCAGTATTAACAGCAACGAGCTGCGTCCCTTTCACTCCAGCTTTCAGAAGTCTGTTGACAATATTATCTCCAGCTCCTCCAAATCCTGCAGTCACTATCTTTATTTGATCCGATCCGAACTCCTCTATGTTCGATGTGGTTTGGCTCCCACTATTTTTTCCAAATACACTATTTACTAGGTCGTCCATTTAGTCACCTTTATTTCTAATATCATAACAAAGCTTTAAAAGCTTTATCTATATTCCGCTAATAGAAGTGGTGTAGCAGAGGGAAAAATAGTTTAAAAAGCTTAAGTATTGCTGCACACAAAATGTCCTCGATTATACAAATAAATTATGTGCGTGGCAATGTGTAATTATCTAAAATATATCCTGACTGATTTAGTAAAATAACGTATGAATAGTTGGCATTCGACGATGAATAATTAACGAGCCATATATTGTAGTATGTTTTATTTATTGCATTTGATGTAATGCTATTTGCTGTCATATTATACATGCTAAAGAAATTTGCTATTGCATAAATACTATCATAATTATTTTTATTTATATAATTAACCAAAGGTTGGAATGATTCATTGTATGGCGTTGCGATTGCAATTGCTGGCAATCCTATTATATTATCTATTATGCCCGCTTTATTTTCCACTCCTCCATAAACCATACATCTTCCATTTGAATAATTTGAATATGTTGTTGTAGTATTAAGAAAGCCTGTCGCCGGATAATCGAACTGTTGTGTTACTACTGAAGGGCATGCACTGTGTTCACCACTAATAGTCCTTGCTATTATAGCCCAACTTCCAGGATGTATACTTGAGCTGGAAATATTTATTATGCTGACGTTAATATTTGGAGAATGCTGTTGGAAATCATTTATTATAAGTGCTTTAGCTTCTGATTTTGTTATGGGAGTATTAGAACTATTATAATTCACAGTAAGATAAAATGATACGACTAGTGCTATAATGATAACCACTACAAGCGTAGTTTTAGAGAGAAGATTCATATAATCACATTAATACATTCTCTAGAAGGAAAGAAAAGTCTAAAAACACTATCTATTTTTATGAATGCTTATTATTCTATCATGCGCGCAATTAAACGCCGAAAATTGATCCAAAACCCGCCTCAGCCTTGTTATTTCTATCTTCAATGAATGCTATTACTCTTTCTTCAGTACTTTTATCTGCACGTTTTATATTGCTAAAGTATTTTTCTAATTTTTTATCTGCTTTATTCAAAAAATCATCATTTGCTTTCAAGTACAAATAGTATTTCTCCTTTTCAAGATTCAAGGTGACGCCATCAAGTATTTCATATTCTTGTCTTGCAAAGATAACATCAAAAAATACATCGCTTTTTAATTTTGCAAGATTTTCAGAGATGCGTTTATCCTCATCTAGCACGCGCTTTTTATCCTCCTCATTCATCTTTTTAGGATCATCATCGCGTCTATGTGGTATAATATTAGGATCCAAATATGGATCATATGCTAACATTTTTTTAAGAGCATCGATATCAGAACGTTCACATATATATACATGTGCTGGCATTCAAATTCACTCTAATAACTTTGCATTTACTATTCCTTCCCTGCCCGGTCTGTTTGTAATTACGGCCTTGCCCAAATCTGTAGTTATAACAGAGCCTTTTGTCAATATATTCTGTCTTGCAAAGTTCCTATTATCTGGGGATTCTGTGACCGCTTTTATCTGTACATGTTTTATGCCACTTTTAGTTAATAAATTTACAAATCCCGCATTTTTCATAACAGCTGTTCTATTTCCGCCCCTTCTTCTAATGGTCTTTTTTTCGTCCTTTTCAGATAATTTTGTAGCAGAAAAATAGTTTCCTGTTTCATGCCTCTTTCTATCCCTAAACTTAATTTTTCTCTTACCATTACCAATGCTCTTAGTCTTAGAGCTTTTATGCATCTGTATTCCAAACTGGCTCATCATATCACTTAAATAATTAATACAGCAGAAGCTGTAATCTATATTCTATTCAAAAACTTATTATATTTATTGTATTTTTATTATAAAACAAGTGTCATTATGGTATCAATAGATCAATTTACTACAATAGATTTGCGCGTGGGGCGTATAATAAGTGTGGACGAACTTAATACAAAAAAACCCATGTATAAACTTGAAGTAGACTTGGGTGAACTTGGAAAGAGAAATATTGCGGCAGGTATTAAGGCTTATTATACTAAAGAGGAGCTCATAAATAAATCTATAATTGTCGTTGCAAATCTAGATCCTAAGAAAATAGGAGATATATTCATATCAGAGGGTATGGTGCTTGCAACTGAGGATGCTAATGGCGTATCATTGATAACGCCCGAGCGCGGTACGCTACCAGGTAGCAGTGTGAGATAATTATTTATATATAATTAGCACATTGTATTCCAACAAATTTAAAATATTGTGATATAATGGGAGATGGAAAATTGGATAGGTTATTAATAGGGAACGAGGAATATGCGTCCAAGCATGTGATTTAAGTTATCTAGCAGAAGGACAAGATCCTAAATATATAGTAGTAATATGTTCTGATTCACGATGCGATCCCGAAACAATATTTAATTAAAAACCAGGGGTTATATTCTCTGTAAGAACCGCTGGGGGGGGGGGCTATTAGGGGAAAAAGGACTTGCAACAGTTCAATTTGGAATAGAGTCATTTAATAACCTCGAATCAATATTTATAATGGGGCATACAAGATGTGGTGCGGTTACTGCAGCTCAAACAAAATTGAGGGATATAACATCTGGCAGAAAGCCAAAAGCACTTATAAATCCATTAGGAAAGATTGTTGATGAGATATGTACTAACATATCAATAGATGACCGGAATTTAAATGACCTCGATCATGCTATTATTGATAATGCTGTAAGGCAATGTAACATACTATTTGAAAATTCTGATACAAGGAGAGTTATA
>JAMCZM010000020.1:2701-9411 GCA_023485645.1 Candidatus Martarchaeota archaeon | reverse complement strand
AGGATTATACTTTTTATACCTTTCATATTCTTGGAATAGAAAATACACATATAAGTGATATTGCCACCAAATTGATAAAATCTAATAGTATTATGGAAGTATATGTAAATAGGCCGGATGAGGCAAAAAGCTTTGAGATGAAAATTCGATTTACAAATAAAATTAATGACCCTGAGACCACAATAAAACGCGCAATTGGCAATAAATATGAGGGCATTCGCATTATACGTAAATTATGATTAGTAATATGCCCTCTATACATTACAAAAACTGAAGACTACTACATATAGGTATATGCAAGCTTTAAATAGCTTCTTTTTAACATTTCTCTAGGTGAAATGATGTCTAATATTAGTGAGACTAACATACAAATAGAATTAAACAAAGGCACTGTTACAGAACAGGTGCAATCACAAAAACCAATACAAAAAGAGGATCATCTTGCTGTCTATCATAGAACAATTGAGGATATAGAACGCATGCCTACTATAGAGGAAACAATGACCGTATGTCCTGAGTGCAAGCTTATAATAAAAGGCACAATATACAAGGACAATGAGTATGTTATGATTAGAAAGTACTGCCCAGAACACAAATGGACAATTGAAAAATACTGGGAGGACTATGATATGTATATGAAAATGCGTAGGTACAATTATTATGGAAGAGGATTTGACAACCCTAATATAATAACCCCTACAAAAGGAGCAAACTGCCCATTTGATTGTGCAATGTGTGAGAGACATAAATCACACACAGGACTCGCAAACGTTGTAGTTACAAACAGATGCCACTTAAGCTGCTGGTACTGCTTCTTTTATGCAAAGGATGGTGAGGCTATATATGAGCCTAGCACTGAAGAGCTAAATAAGATATTTAAAAACCTAAGAAACCAAAAACCAATACCTGCAAATGCAATACAGATAACTGGAGGTGAACCAACATTGCACCCAAGAATCGTAGAGATTATTGAGATGGCAAAGGAGGCAGGATTTGACCAAATACAGCTAAACACTACAGGTATAACAATAGGTGAGGATTATAACCTTGCAATTAAGCTAAGACATGCTGGTGTTAGCACATTGTATATGAGTTTTGATGGAGTGAGTGCAAGGGCAAACCCAAAGAACCACTGGGAGGCGCCACTTACACTTGAGGCATGTAGAAAGGCAAAGATGAGCGTTGTACTTGTTCCAACAGTTATACGTACAATCAATGAACATGAACTAGGAGCAATGGTAAACTTTGCACTAAATAATATAGACGTTGTTAGAGCGGTCAACTTCCAACCAGTATCATTAGTTGGAAGAATGCCTACACGCATGCGTGAAAAGCAAAGAATAACAATACCTGGAGCCATAAAATTAATAGAGGAGCAGACTAACGGTACTATTGCAAAGGAGGATTGGGCATCAGTTCCATATATTGGAGGCATAAATAAATTTATAGAGGCACTCTCTGGTGAATTCAAATATGACCTATCAATACATTTTGCATGTGGTGCAGGAACATATCTCTTCCTTGATACTGATAATAAAGTAATACCAGTAGCAAGATTCTTGGATCTTGAGGGGATGATGGAACATATCCAGAATTCGGTAAACGAGATGGATGGCAAAAGCAAGCTTGAGAAGAGATTAATAGCACTCAAGACTATTGTAGGATTCAGAAAGTTTATAGACAAAAAATATCAACCAAAGTCAGTGAATTTTGGAAAATTATTCATGTCTATAATAACAAAGCATAATTTCGAGTCTATGGGTCAGTTCCAAATGAAATCATTGTTCTTAGGTATGATGCACTTCCAGGATGAAGCCACATATGATATAAAAAGAGTGGAGAAGTGTGATATACATTATGCACAGCCTGATGGAGAGGTATTACCATTCTGTACATTCAATGTTTTCCCTGAAGTATATAGAGATAAAATACAAAGACAGTATAGCATACCTGCAACAGAATGGGAGAAGAACCATAGCAATTGGAGTTACGCCTCTGATAAATATGTGCGCGATATAAAATCACTTAAATCAACTGATGCGTATAAAAAAACATACGGGCGCATGATAGATTATTTTGCAATGCCAGTAAATGGAGGCAAACCTGTTGCGAATTTTGCAAATGAGGTTATCGCATAAGTGCGATAGCCATATTTTATAAACGTGATATAAATGGATCGAAGGGAGGAACAAGCAAATATTAACAGATACCAAGAGGACTTGCAGAAATTAAAAGACCAAAAAATAGACGATTCAAAAATGTATATAGAAGAAAATGGTCATAAATACAGGCTTCCTTATAAAATGATAAAGAAGGTCGAATTCTACAATGTCAAACAAGAAGACATGATAGACCATCCCCATGCGGCAAGGCTGCAGTATAGGCTTATGCTACTAGATCCTGTTATAAAAGCGTTTGTAGAATATACACGCGAAAAAATAACCGTTATATACAATCCTAGCACGGCGGAAAATATTCGTGAGAAGATGAGCCTTGAGGAACTGATAAAATTCCTAGAAAAGGAGGGAATACATATAGACAGGAGTGCTATGGTAGAGTCTGACTATGATTATCATAAAGAATTTTATAACTATGCGTTCAATCCAAAAGTTATACGAGAACACCCGCCGTATGGGTACACAAAAGAGCAGTGGAAAAAGATGAAGCCTGAATGGGAAAAGAAAATGGAGGAATATAAGATAAAAAAATTCCAAAATCATAAGAACTTCCAAAAGACATATGAGGAGCAGCACCCAGAGGTATATGGAAATTTAGAGCAAAAGGCGCCTAATGATAATAATGATACTATAGCAAAAGAGGAGCCAAAAAAGAGCACAACAAAAAAGAAGGGTATATTTGAGAGACTACAGATATTTAACAATAAAAAAGATTAATTGCCCCTTCTTATACTTATTTTTTATCATTATTTCTTATATATTTTAGGCGCTCCATTAATTCTTTATGTAAACGCCTTTCAAAGTATATATTAAGAGCTCCGTTTGCGATTGTGCTTACACCTATTGCTATACCGATTAAACCAAGTTCATGTGAGGATATGTCATGCGATTTGAATATTTTATTTAACTCGAACATCTGATCAGCAAATGCGGGAGGCAGTGACATACATATTATAAAAATACCTGGATATAAAACATTTTTCTTGAAGTGTTGAAAGCTCGCAGCATGCCTTTTAGCATAATGGTCTATTATAGTACTTTCAGATGAAGTTTGCCTTTGAATTTTTCTATTAAGTTCTATACTACGATTTCTTGCGTATTCCAACGCCGCTTCCAGTCTTTTGGGTATTTCATCATTAGATATTACCTTATCAAATGCACCGCTAGCTACTAGTCTCATTTGTTTAGCCATATATACACCCAATAATTATGGAGTTTTCATAATATTTAAAGCATCCCAAAATAAGATATAATAGCGGAATTATATATTAATTGCATTGAATTTTGCAATCTAAGCCTTTAGATGCTGTGAGTCATATTTTATATCCTCAACTAAACATATCTCTGCACCTGCTGCTGGTTCCTCTAATGAAAAGCTTGATAGAACGCTAGGATGCAACTCACCAAATTTCCCTATTAATTTATTGCTGCTATATATTGCTGCGCATCTGCCCTCTATAAATGTTGGATCTGAAAGCGTTTTTAACTCATATTTTATATTAAGCATATTCAAAATTGCCAGCACATTTGATTTTATCTCAGAAAAATTTGATTTTGAGTGCTCTATTACAAATGAGAGATGCAGGCTCTCTTTGAAATTTCTGCGCTGTGCCATAAATATGCTTCCGATTTCAAACACGCGCTGTGGCATAGCCTCGTGCGCAGATATTGATAAATTTTGAAGTAAATTTGGCAGTATATGTGTACGTAACATATTTATTGATGGGCTCTTTGAATATTCGATGCTGACTACTGAGCTGCGCTCTATTTTTGTTATATTCATCATATCATAATTTGCATTCTCAGATGTTAGATAGTTATTCGAACACTCCATAAAGCCCAAACCTACCATCAAAATCGCTACTTTATTTGTATATAGTGTTATATCATTAAACAATCCCTGTTTTGGGCTTAATATTTTTAGCGGCTCTATTTTGCCATAACCAAAACCTATTGCTATGTCCTCTATGACATCCTGGTCATTTAACACATCTATTCTATATGGAGGTACTTTTGCAATAAGTGATGTACCGTATACAGCGCCATTATATCCAAGCCGCTCTATAAAGGATATTGCCTCCCTTGTCTCAAATTTTACACCTATTGTTTCATCTATTCTAAAGCGTTTTATTGTTATATCACGCATCTTCAATAATGGTACAATAATATTTGACTTTTTATATACAATCTTACATTGTTCTATTGTAGCTCCCATATCAATAAATGAACAGGAGAGTATGTTTGCTATCGCATCTATTGCATCCTGTGACATTCCGGTAATATCCACAAAAAGATCTTTTGTTAATGAGGTAACTTTTGTGCTGTTTGAATTTAATATAGGTATTATTGCAATAACATTCTTCTCATCAGATAGATATGGTATTAAGCCCTCCTTATTCTTTATTATATCCCCATATTTAATACCCGTATCCGAACTTTTTAATATATCTGCAAAGCTTCTTTTTACTTCCTCGTTTAATGGAATCATAAAGCCATTATCCGTTGCGTCATATGTGATATCTCCAGATATTTTATTTAGATCATGAAGACCTATCGCAATCTTTTTTCGCTTTCTGCCGTAGGTATCACATATTTTTTCTGTGAAATTTATTAAATATTTTAATGCACTGCCAGATAAATTTACATTTTTTGCAACTATTGCACTTATATAAGGGCGTATATTCGATACACTTTCGGATACCGTTATTGTTTTTGCTATCTGTGAACTTGTAGTATAATAATTCTCCTTTGGATGGCGCTTTTTGTGCATGTATTCTATTGCACGTATTATTCCAACAAAATCTAGCATGTCAGGTCTATTTGGCGTTATACTTATTTCAACCACACCATCTTTTATGGACTCTAGTTCCATGCCAAGATCTGTTAGCGTGCTATCTAACATTTTTATATCTATGCCCATGCGTTCAAAATCCTTTATATCAAATAATACATTAGACATTAACACCACTATTTATATCTGACACACTTCTAAGCCATCCTAATTGGTTTTTATATAACTCTGTTATCGAATCTAATTTAAGCTCATCCATTATAGCACGATCAAGCCCCATCCCCCATGCCAACACGGGCTTTTTTATTCCCATACTATTAGTAATTTCCTTTCTAATTATGCCTCCACCACACAGCTCTATATTAGTTTTATGGCGCTCGCTATAAAAATACACCTCAAGCCCAGGCTCTACGAATGCAAATGATGAAGGCCTTATTTTTATATCTATACCTATGTTTAACGCAAATTCTTTTATTATCCATATAAGATGCGCAAGGCTTAAACTCGGCCCGACGACAAGGCCTTCAAGCTGATAAAATTCGGCTAAATGCTTATAATCTATACTCTCATTTCTGAAAACCTTACCTATTGAAAAGAGCTTTATTGGGTATTCATGATCTTTTGATTTACCTATAATGCGCATCTGCCTTGCGGAGACACTCGTTGTCTGCGTCCTTAAAACACCCATACTAGATATTTTTTCACTCATCTCATACTTCCAATATCGCTTATGCTCTTTTTTGAACTTTGACATCAATTCAATATCTGATATATCAAGATCTTTTGGATTTGATAAAAAGAATGTGTCCTGTGTATCGCGTGATGGATGGTCCTGGGGTATAAATAACGTATCAAAATTCCAGAACGCTGGCTCTATAATTGGACCTTTAACCTCTGTAAATCCCATAGATACCCATATGGATGCAATTCTATTTAAAAAAATTCGCATAGGGTGCATACGTGCAGGATATGTAATATCGGATCCAGCATTTATATCATAACGTTTAAATTGAGCTCCTTCCCAAGAACGCTCCTTTATCATTGAACGCGTAAGCTGACTTATTTCATTTGCATTAAAATCAGATTTATCGCGTATAGAAATAATATCTGGCATTCTGCTATTTTTTATCACTATGAGATTTCTACTCTCTAATATCTTTAATATATCGGGTGATAACTCTGATAAAAGCTTAGTTGGTATATTTTCCTTATTTAATTTTGTCAATACCTCTTTAAGTTTATATCCAACAGATTCAACCTGTTCCCCTTTCTCTGTTATTTTTATATGGTTATCTATTATTGATACCCACCCATTTCTCTTCGCCCAGCCAAGAGCTATACTATCAACATTTGATATATGCAGCTTGGATTTTTTTGCTTCATTTAAAAGTTTTTCCTCAGGAAATCCTTCTTGTATATCAATTTTACCCTCTTTTGTAATCTCCACCTTAAGCGCATTTGTATAGACTATATTTACCTGCTTTTCTATTTCCATATTTTTAAGCAGCTCTATTAGAACATTTATGTTAATATCTAAATTTTTTGCAATAGATTCTAGTGTGGATTCTCCATTATGCTTTAAGAAATCCAAAATCCTATTTTTATCAGACAAAATATTACACCGTCAATGTACCTTATAGTATGTATATAGTATGAATATTATAACCGCAAAGATTATTATCAGATACGCAAAAACTCCAAGGGTATTATAGGTATCCATAAAAAATGTGCTTAAGGTGGAG
>JAMCZM010000020.1:0-2636 GCA_023485645.1 Candidatus Martarchaeota archaeon | reverse complement strand
ATATTCACATTTATTCGTTGGTGCATCAGGCAATGGATATATGGATAGTATAGATGAACCGCTTGGAATTATAATATTTAGGCGCGTATGTGGCCCTAACACCACGCCACCAGACCCATGCTGAAAATTTAAAACACTTGAATTAAACTTATATAGATATGTTCTCGGGCCCGTCTGATTTATTGAGGTAACATTCTTTACATAGTAATTCATGTATATTGTAGCAATGCCGCCGTAATAAGTTGTTAATACAGGCCCTGGCAGCAAATTAAAGTTATATATGCCCATCTTCTGATTTATTATATGTGGAACTACATCAGGACCCACAATATAATCCCAATTACTAAGTGTTAAATTAACCCCTGACCTATCTAAATTATAATTTGATATGGAATCGTTATTCATTACAAACGTTATCGCTTCTGTAACATGCGCGGATGCATTAGCGTTTATATATACCGTAGTATTTATGTTTGTTATAGTATATGTTGCACTGCTAGCCCCAGCCAAAAGCAGCAGGGATATAATAGATGCCAATACGAATAAGTGCAAACGCATTACAACACAGCATTAACTTATCTATTAAAATGAATAAATAGTTTTGTTTTTTACCATAAAAATGATTATAGGATTATTTTTATCCCAAAAAAGCCCAACAGGTATATATAACTATTTTTTAAATATTAATATCGTTAAAACTGTGATTTATATGATAACAGGATTTACCATACAGAGTGTAGAAGGAAAAATAGAGTCCCCAGAGTCATTAGCAAAGCAGCGCTTCCCAAGAATAAATGTGAATATCGAAGATGTAAAATCAGAGCATGAGAAGGTTACTGTAAGCTATAGCTTTATCGCAGAGTATTATGACAGCGATACGAAAAACCAAAAGAGCGTAGGGCAGATGAAGCTTGCTGGAATTGTTGAGATAAAGGATACTAAAGAAAAGATGTCTAATATTATGAAAGTGTGGGATGAGAAGAAAATACTTCCGACAGATATTGCCGAAGAGGTAATGAACGGATTGAATTTTAGATGTAGCGCTACTGGCACACTTGTGGCATATTCACTTGGTCTTATACCACCTCTTGGCATAAGTCAGATAAAAATACAAGAGGAGAGCCAGTCAGCTAAATAATAAACATATTAAATAAGCGGATCTGGCGGGATTTTCATCATTTTGATTTTGAACCCGCAACCACCAGGTCCGAAGCCTGGTGCGCTATCCAAGTTACGCCACAGATCCACCTAGAATAAGTATGAAAGTCAGCTTTTATATATACTATATTTTTATTTAATCATTTTGATGTACATCAAAAAGCTTTGTCTGCTTTATGTTATCTATTGTCTTCCAGTATGCACGTACATATTTGTTTAGATTTTCATTCTTTATATTATTTCTTATTGAATCTATCGTTTTATAGTCAGATGGATATCCTGAACCTATATCTATTTTTAAGGATTTGCTTAATTTTCTTATTTCCTTATCGCGCTCTACCTTTGCAATTATACTTGCTGCTGATACCACAGGATATCTTGAATCAGCTTTATGCTCGGATATTAGTTTTGTACTCTTTTGCTGCGCCGCACTACGTTTCATACCTGGTATTAATGTTGGCTTTATGCTAAGAATATTTATCCGAATACCAAACTTTTCCTGTATTACATCAGGAGAATCCAAATAGAGCGCATCAATTGGTATCTTTGACTTATCAAATAATCTTGCAAAATGTATCGCCTCTAGTTCATTAAGGGAGATATTGCTGCGCATCGCATCATTTATCTCACCAGGCGTTATTTTGCCTATATTAACCTCCTCGGCGATATCCATAATTGAATCATATAGCTGCTCGCGCCTCTTACTGCTAAGTAATTTTGAATCACGAACCCCAAGCTCGGGGAGCTTATATATCATACTCTTTTTCATAGAGACAAGTGCGATGACAAGAGGACCTACCAGCGCGCCGCGCCCTGCCTCATCTCCACCACACATTATCATAATGCCACGTTTAAAAATAGTACATGAGCTTATGCGCTCATGTTTTTAGTATCTACCATTATATAATCTGCAACTGATGTAACAGCGTTATATGGAACTCTAAGATAACCATTCTCTGCCATCTTGCTTGCAAATGCGCTATCTACGCTGGCCTCCACCATTATGTGTGTTATCTTTCCCGTAACCTTGTTCAACTCTGCGTCGACAAATTTTCCCAGGTCATAACCACTTGTACTTATTACCTTTTTTCCAACCAACTGTTTTGCTATTACGAATTTTACCATTTAGGTCACCTTTCACATATTCTATTAAAAGAAAATAATTTATATACTTTTCTTTTATTGCCGATAATAATAGATTAATGGAAGTATCATACTATACGTTCAAAACTCTAATATAAACATATAAATTAAACTCTAATAAAACCTATAATTTGTATCTAAAAGAAGCGTAAAATTAAAGAATATAGATAAGACTAATTTAATCAATAAAACTTAAAAAAGAATAAGAAAAAGAAAAAAGGAATCCTAATATTAGGATGCCTTCTCTGTCAACTGTGTTGTAAGCTGCTGCACTATTGGGTTGCTTGCTGTTGGTGTCAATGAATAATTAATCCATACCTGTCCAGTGAATGCCT
>JAMCZM010000013.1 GCA_023485645.1 Candidatus Martarchaeota archaeon | reverse complement strand
TTCCAGATTTTACAGTTATAGAACCTGCACGCTCCCCAAGCCATACAGCCACTATCAATGGCAGTATTATCGCTCCTGGAAGATATAACACATAGTTAGAAAATTTAACCATCACTATTATTGCAAATGACAATATGATTATCATCATTATTTTAGGATTTAGCTTGGGTCCATTAGATGGGGCGTCATAAAAGCTCATTACTCCGCTCTGCGATTGCGGTCCCATAAGTGAAGGCATGTATACACCAATAACATTAATGATATGGTATATAGCTATTTAATCCTTTTTACGTAAATATTATATTGCTATAAATAAAAATTGAATAAAATATTTATGTTCTTAAAGTGATGCTAAATGAAAATATCTGACTCTGTTGGTTATACCAAGAAAACAACTCCTGGGAATCCAGATACGCAGATAATAGATGAACCGATAGAAATATCAAAACCCTTAACTGGATGGTTTGGCCTTCTGATTCTTGCAGTAATAATAGAATTGGTAGTCGCTCCATATTTTCCCTCACTATCAAATATAATGGTTAAATTTTCTAACTATGTGTTATATCTTCCAGGAGCGATAATACTGCCATTGATAGTGGCTGTATGGCTTGGGGAGCGTGCAGGTTCTATAACTGTAAAATCTGGAAGAATACTTAGGCTTAGTATAATAAATTCATTATATACCGCAATAGTTTATGCTATAGGTATATTCATAATTTATTTGATATTTTTGTATGTTAGCTCTGTTGGTTTAAGTACAATCAAATTTAATGATTTCTTGATATACCTGGTTGCTATTCCGATAGGTATACTGTTAATATTAACACCGATCGTAGCCATTCTTGCGGGTGCAAGACGCACAGTATAAAAAGATAATTAGGCAAATAAGTTTAATCATAACTAAACATTGTCATGCAAAAAATGCTGTGCAACTATTTATTTCGCCGTACTGACAATTTTTATTATCTGGTTATCCTGTAATATATGCTCTTTTGATATACGCATTTTTTTTCGCGCGTCTATTGCGTAGAGCATTTTATCAGCAAGTTCTGTATGTATTATTCTTGCAAGATCAATTGCAGTGGATCCATTTTTAACTAATATGGCATCTGGCAGAACATTTCCAAAATTATCTGTAAATTTGCTTTCATCCTCTACCGGGTATACTACAATCTCTTTTAGTATGTCAAATACAAGTCCATTTAGTAGTGCGTGTACCCCGGTGCCATTTTTTTGCGATATAAATTTTTGCATAAATGCGAGCGCATTCATCTTTTCAAAACTTACACTCTCTATTATATTAAAATTGCTGCTTCCCGAAGTGTATTCAATTAATTTTGATGAGTTTGCTTTTATTAATGCCAATTCTATTGCGGCGGAGCATTCAAATATAGGAACATCTGGTAGTCGCTCTCTTAGCGATTTTATGCGTTTATCTGCGCCGTCACTGTCGCATTTGTTTGCAGCAATTATTATTGGTTTTGATATTTTTATTATTAGTTTTGAAAAGTTTTTTATTTCGTCATCATTCCAGTTTATTTTGCTTTTAGTTAAGGATAATTCATTTATCACGCTCTCTATATTTTTTTTATTAATCTTAAAGCCTGTTAATATTTCTGATAACGCAGTCACCCCATTTTCAGATCGTGACATCACGCGCATGTGCTTTTTTATTATGCCAGATAACCATTCAATTAACTCATTCATTACCATGTTATAGTCATTGATTGGGTCTGCATCTACTGCAACATTGCCGTTCATGTCAGTTTTTCCACTTACATCAACTACCACTATATAAGCGTCTGATGATGACAAATCATTAAGAAATTGATTACCCATACCTTTTCCTTCATGTGCGTTTTCCACGAGCCCAGCAACATCAATTATATTTATTGGTATTTTTCTAATGCCATTGCTACATAAAGAGTTTCGCGCTTTGCATTTTATTCCAAGCTCAATTTCTGGGCATTTATGCGTAACATATCCAATGCCCCTATTTGGATCTATGGTTGTGAATGGATAATTGGCAATATCCACATTATTTGACGTTATGGCAGAGAAAAGCGTGCTTTTGCCCTTATTCGGAGCCCCTATTATACCTATTAACATATATCTCTACCTAAAAAGATGTATTCTTATGATGCGCTTACCATCTATTTCCCTTAAGAAATAATAGATGACTAAAAGCGATATTATCATTATTACGCCAAATGTTGTAGCCTCTTGCGGCATGCCTGCAATAAATGCAAGAAGCATAATAATCGCAACTATTGGAAGATATGGGTATAATGGTGTTTTAAAGCTGCTATTAACCTTATTTCTTCTAAAATGTATTATCGCAAAGCTTCCTATCAAATATGAGAACATAAGTCCGAAATTGCTTATTGCCGCAATGATATAAATATTTCCTGAAAAAAGCATTATGACCGCTATAACACCAGACAATATTACGCCGTTTATAGCAACATCGCTTTTTTTATTGTATTTTCGTAGTATTTTAGGCAGCAATTTATCTGCGCTTATCTGGTATACAGTTCTTGATGCGCTAAGTATCATTGCAATTGTTGCGGATATAGTTGCTATAAGCGCTCCTACGCTGACCACTACAAAGAGCCAAGCGGGTGCTTTAATATAACGTAATGCAAATGATAGTGGATCTGCGCTTATGGTATATTTTGATGCTGGCACCATTATTATAAGTGCAACTATTACAAGTATGTAAAAGACCATGCTTATTATTATTGAATACATTATGGCTTTCGCAGCCCCGTTTGCGCCGCCTTTGACTCTTGATGTGAATGTCGATATTGTTTGAAAGCCAGAATATGCAAAAAATACCGCAATGCTCGCGGCAAATATATCACCTATATTATTTTTTGATTGTATAATTGAAAAATTCGTCATACTAAAGCTTCCAGAACTAACTGCAAATAATATTGCCGCAACTATAAAGATTGCAAGTATACCAAGTTTTATTACTACTAATCCAAAGTCCGCTTTGACAGCTTTTTTTATGCCTACAATATTTAGAATGGATAATATGAATATAAGCAGAATGGCTAAAGGTATAATTAAGGTGTTGCTTATCCCAAAAAGGCTTGTAAAATATGAGCCAAATCCAAGTGTTATTGCTGATATGCTAGTCGCCAAGCTAAAATACCTTAATATGCCTGTTATAAATCCAAGTTCGCTGCCAAATGCCTTATATACATATGAGTATACACCTCCTTTTACATTTGGTGCAATAGATCCGAGTTCTCCAAGCTCAAATCCTATTATTATGGCAAGTATGCCCACAAGGATAAAAGCAATGAGTGCATCAGGTCCCGCAAGCGCAATCGCTGTACCACTAAGTACAAATATCCCAGCCCCTATTATCGCGCCAAGTCCAACCGCAGTTGCCGCAGCGACGCTGATTTTATCATCCATATACACATATATTGGAAAAAAAGTTTAATAAAGCAGGTACTTTTAAATTAAAATTTGATCTTTGTATTTGCGCATATTTTTTCGATTATTTTTTCTAATAATTATTTTGATAATTATATACATAAATATATACAAAGGTAAAATACTCTAAAACAGAGAGTTCCACTAAATATCCTAAATGCAAACATTTAAAAAGAATCACAGTGCTTTAAAAATTGGCGACCTGTATGAGTAATGTAAGAGACCTTTCTGAAATAAATGATATTGTCGAGCGATGCATAGACTTAAGCTATAATCAGCTTGAGGGCTGTTGTTTTGCTATAGAATCAAAGCGTTCACAAAAGAAATATTTTAAGCAGTCAAATCAGCAGATATATTCAAAGAATAATAGAAAATTATCTATTTTCAATAAAAAGGATCTTAGCATAATACGTAGGCTTGCTGGTCTTGATGGTGCAATGATACTAAACAATAAAGGCGAATTGATACAGGTTGGCGCCACGCTAATACATTCGCGAAACTTTATTAATCATGGAAAGAGGCATGCATTTGCTTTAGGCACAACAAAGGTTGTGAATGATGTTGTATGCATACTTGCAAGTGAGGAGGATCGAAAGATACGCACGTTTAGAAACGGCGTCTGTGTTGCAGAGATTGATGGTCTTACAAAAATGCCAATAAATACGAAGAGAAGGGTAACTGAATTATTAACTTCAAGAACAACCGGTTTAATTGTTGCAAGCGGAATTGCTGCAAGCATATTGACGTTAAATCTTATACCTGCAATAGTTACAATAAGCGGAGCTCAGATAATAACATATGCGGGATTTGACCGAATAAAAGAATTATTCAATAAAAACGCTGCAAAATAATAGTGTATCTACATCTACTTTGTTCTAGTATGCTAGCAAGTAGCACAATTAGCGTCGGTCAAAATCTGGCCTAAATGGTCTATAAAAGAAAGGTCGGTGCCAATAAAATGGCCTATATGGAATAGTATAATATGGCTGCTGATATGGTGCGTATAATTCAGGGTATCCATATGGTTCATAGCTTGTAGTATAATATCCCGAGCAACCTGCAATCGGCAATGAGAGCGCGCCAATTATTATCGTATTTCGAAGTAATTTTTTAAGCTGGCTCTTTTTTTGTATATTCTCTTGAATTTGATTTATATTAGAATTTGATTTGGTAAATTTTTCCATGCTAATCAAGTAGAATTTATTTCTAGCATATTTATAATGTGTTAATGAGTTTGACATATAACGAATAAATAAAAAATTAAAAGAAGCCGATTTTATTTCAATAATAAATTCAATGCCAATATGTTACCTAGAAACATAATAAATTATTAGCGCATATTATGCTCCTTTAAAAACGTATGCTGCTATTATCATAGCACCATTCTCTTCGGTGTTATTGTATCCTGAATAGAATGTTGCATTGTAATTTCCTATTTTTTGATTTGGGCAGATTGCGGCAAAGACTCCATCGAATGTTTGTTTGCTCTCAATTATTTGTTGGCAACCATTTGGTATTATCTCATTATGCAAAAGACCATAATACCCATTTGCCGCAACTATTATAGCAAAAGAGTTATTTTTCGAGATGCTATATTTTATTTTAGCTAAATTAGCACCATATGTACTATTTGTATAATAAGTATATTCTGTATAATTTGCCGGTCCTATTCCAATTGCGGCAATGCTTATGCTACTGTTGCTATAACCTACAATGTTCTTTGTATGCGCGCTGCAAGTATTGGAATTTTGCATATATATTTCAGAATCATTAACATTGTCATAGACTCCTGTTATAATTCCATCTGGTTTGTTATTGTTATTTTTTATTGGCCCGTAACTAACCCCAATTAAACATATATAATTCTGATAACCAAGCGGTGCAGATACTGTTGCATTATCATTATACACAGAGGTTACTCCAAAGCCAAAATTAGGATTCTGCGCCGCTTTTTCTATTATGCCTGATGTAATCTTCTGTACTCTATAGCCGCTATTACTACTATCCGAATAATTTATCCATATCGTTCCATTAAAAACTTGTCCCACCTGCATAAGGGGGCTGCTGTTACTTGTAAAGCATGGCACAGTTACATTTATCAATTGGTCGCTTGGCAATTTTATATATTTAGAGCTGCCATTATTAAATATGGGCATGTTATTTACAAATGTGCTTCCATTCGCATCAAATCCAGGCACCATGTACCTGTTTCCATATTCTGGATACCCATTCATATTCTGTTTGCTAGAGCATGATAAATCGCTTATATAAATTGCATGCCCGCTATTTTGACCTATAATAGCGCTAAGATAACCGCTTGTAGAAATTGATGCACCCTGGCAGATAAATCCTGAATTTGCGTTGCACTCTGTTGTTGCTAAAAATCCATCAAAGAAACCACCAAAATAGAGCCCAACTATTATAATAACGCCAAGTATGACAATCCAATCGTACATCGTAAGATACGTAAATACATAGCTGAGGCTTGATTCTGATTTATATTTTTTTCTTTGCATGCAATCAAATCCGTTATTTAGGTATAATAACTCAAGTTTAAATATCTATTGAATGTAGTGCCAAATTTTATGCGTTTACCTATTTTTTTGATTAATTAATATGGTTAATTAAATTAGATATATAATCTGTAAAATAACTATATAAAATAAATTTTAAATGGACATAATAGTCTATAAATAATTTGTCAAATTATATAAAGAGTATAACGCTATATGGGCCCGTAGCTCAGCTTGGATAGAGCGATACCCTCCTAAGGTAAAGGTCGCGAGTTCAAATGGTTATTTAAACCTGAAAATCCCGCCGGGCCCGTATAAATGGTGATCGATATGGCAAAAATCTCAAAAAACAAACAAGATAAGAAAGAACCAGTATTTATAGTAAAATCAGCGACGCGCATGGGCGGCTTAGATTATCTTCATATATCTCTTATAGCACTTGTTTTAATATTGATAGCATTGGCATTTGCTCTTGCAACATTTAAGCAAGGTACACTAATAGAAACATGTAGTGGCAATGTGATAAATACAACGTGTATATCAAATAATACGATAAACGCTTCGGAATTAAGAAACGTGCATGCCGCACTTGGGCGCATACTTGCAAGCTATGGGAGTATGAATTCATCACTTTCGCTTGTGGAGTATTCGTCTTTGATAAATCAGTCAAAAATATATTATCTGACAAATCAGAGTATGTGGCTTGCTATTGTTCCATATAAGGATCCGTTGTATAAAAATGAGACATTTAATATATCCTTTATATTAAACAAGAATCTTTCTCTTAATTCAGCATATTTATCTACGTTAAAGCCTAGTACGTATACTTCAAATAAGGTTGTTTCATTAGATACTGTGTCAATTACAGGCAAATATCTATGTAATTATTCGAAGCCTTTGCCCGTATATTATTTTACTGATCCATACGCTCCAGGATTTATAAGTAATATAAATGCATCACTTGCGCTTGCAAAAAAGTATGGTAACACCATAAATGTAAGTTATAACTTCTTATTCACTCAATACGCGCAGAGCTATTATAGCACATATGGAAGGGCGTCAACCCAGCAGCTTGGTGATTATTTAGAATGTGCATCAGACCAGCCAAAATTCGGTGCATTCATATCGAATTTAAGTCTGGACTATAATGGAAAGCCAATCTCAAATGCAACGCTATACCAGATGGTAGAGGGATCTGGCTTAAATGTATCAGGGTTTAATAGCTGCATTTCAAATGCGTCCTCTACAATAGATAGTCAATCCAATCTAGCAGCCTTCTACAATATAACAACGGTACCAACGTACATAATAGATTGCAAATATCAGGCCGTGCCCTATTCAATAAATAGTGCTATAAATTATGTAATTAATCAGACAAAATAAGAGTAGTGAATGATTGACTCATATAATAGTAGGTATAGATCCTGGGAAGAGATCTGCCATAGCATGTGTAGATTTGGATGGCAATGTATTGTATTTGGATAGCAAGGCGCATGCTGGCATTAATTGGTTTGTAAAATCAATAAATTCTGTTGGTACACCATCTATAATCGCAACTGATAGGAGAAGAATTAGTGATACAATAAGGCACATCAATTCAATATTTAATGCAAGAATATACGCTCCAAATACTGATATGACTATCGAAGAAAAGCGCATGCTCTCGATAAAAATAAGTGCAAAAAATCAGCATGAAATTGATGCATATGCCGCATGCATAAAAGCATATAACCATTATATTAATAAACTTAATCAGGCAGAACATCAGATGAGGATTTACGGATTGGAAAATATTGACGAAGTGAAGGCTAAAATATTAAATAAATATTCGATTAACGAGGCAATATACAATAAAAAATCAAACAGGAGATGATTGATGAGAGTACAGAGAAAATCGATAAACGGCATAAAGAGAAGGAGCGTATCAAAGGAGATTGTTTCAAAGTTAAATATCCTTCCTATAAAATCGCTGCTGTTTGCGATATCTTTTTTACTTTCGAAAATAGATAAGGCGGAATCGGAGGAACTTCAATTAAATGTTACAAAAGCAAAAAGGTCCATAAAGCAGATAACAACGACAATAAATAAATTAAAGTTGGGAGATGAAATAGACCCACAGGAGTTTGGAAATATTATAGACAGCGCGGTTTCATCTTATATAAATTTGTATTACTCATTAGACAACAATATGCGCAATGCAATAACAAAGGAGTATGGGCATTATATGGGTAAAAGTGAGAGTCTTGGCAGGGATGAGAATATATTAGTATTGCCGCTTAAAATGTTTAAAAAAAGATATACAAAGAATAATGCAATAACACTTACAAGAAAGGGGCTATACAAAAAGCCATTTAAATATCTTAGTGATGCGATGGAGGCGTCAAGGCGTGTAGAGTCAATGCAGATGAAGATAGGACTTAAGCCCCAATCCGATTTTGGAATATCTAAGATTTATGGACATATAAAGATGATTGAGAAGCGTATTTTAGATATAGAGCGCAGTATAATAAATCCAGAAATTGACGAGCGCTTAAAAAATGAGATAATAGAGGAGCTCGCAGGGCTTTCCGCAACGCACAAGATACATACAATAACCTATATAAATTCTAAGCTTGATGAAGGATCATTGAGCAGCAGCTCAGCATCAAGGATGCTTAGAGGATAGGTTTTTTGCATGATAAAATATTACATTAAGGAAATGCTTGAGCCGACGATTCTACTGGCGCCAATAGCATCGATTGTTGGCATGTTATCCGCAGATATATTCTACCGCATAAATATAATTACCGCAATACTAGTGGTGATTGGCATACTGCTTGGTCAGATATCGGTAAATGTTCTTGATGATTATGTGGATTTTAAAAAGGGTATAGACAAGGATACAAAACAAACAAAGTTTAGTGGCGGCAGTGTCTTATTAAAGAAGGGGCTAATAACACTTGAAGGAACGCTTGCGCTTGGTCTTATAACATTTGCGTTTGCGCTTTTAATAGGCGTATACATATTCGTAAATCATCCAATAATACTGCCATTTTTAGCAATAGGCGTGCTATCAATATTATTTTATGCAAAGTATCTAGTACGCGTACCATTTTTAGCAGAGCCATTGATGGCAATAAATTATTTTGCCGTAACGGTTGGCAGCTTTGCAATAGTTGCAAATTCGCTTAATTATGCGATAACTGCGGCGATAGCCGGAGCGTCTATAGGTATACTTGTAACGACGCTTCTTGTCGTAAATGAAGTGCCAGATAAGAAGGCGGATAAAAAGCATGGCAGAAAGAGCGGTGTGGTTATAATAAACAATAATAAGCATATACGATATTTCTATTTGTTCTGGGTTGCAATACCTTATATTTTAGTACTAATTGGCGTAATTTTGAGGGTTATGCCACCTGTGGTGCTCTCATCATTTATATTATTGCCATTTGCCATAATGGTATCAAATGCAATAAAATCATACAAATCAAATAAGACCTTTGAGCGTTATATGGGATTTAACGTAATACATGCATTCTCATTTATGCTTGTAATATTTTTTGCAATACTAACAGCCGCACTATAATATTTTCATATAATCTAGCAGTGTTGGTGGGAAATCCCATATGCAATAGCCGCTAGATGAAAGTGAACTG
>JAMCZM010000038.1 GCA_023485645.1 Candidatus Martarchaeota archaeon | reverse complement strand
TAGCGTATATACAAAGAAGAGAGCATGCATGCTGAATTATATAGAAAACTAAGCATCAAGGAAAATAATCCAGAACTAAAAAGTATATTGAATAAATTGTACAATTTTGAAAATAACAATAAAAAGTTATGGGAGACTATTGTAAAAAAACATATAGGATATAACGTATTTTTAGTTAACATTTTAATGGCTTTATTCATCTTTGTAAAATATACGCTAGGAATCTCAATGGCTATAAAGATGATTGAGTATAGAGAGATATCCTTCCATAAGAAATTGGATGAAATAAGTATGCAATCTTTTGATAAAAAAAGACGCAGCATATTAAATAGGATAGAAAAAACCCAACGAACCAAAGAAGAGCCGTTTGAAAATAGCATAATAAAAAAAAGCAACGTCATAAAAAATATACGAGATGTTACATTTGGAATGAATGATGGATTAGTTGAGGTACTTGCGGCAACAGTAGGCCTTGGCGCTGCATTACAAAATCCAATACTAGTACTAGTTGGTGGCCTAATCATTGCAGTATCCGGCACATTATCAATGACTGGTGGAGCATACATATCCACAGATTATGAAGAAAATGTAAATATTAATCAAAAACGATCTGTTAGTAAGGCGAGAATATCAGCTATATACGTAGGTGTATTCTACTTTTTAGGGGCAATATTCCCATTATTGCCATTCATTTTAGGTTATAGTGGGTTTATTGCTATTTTACTATCTATAATAGTTACCACAATCGTTTTATCGATTGTAGCTACTATAATAGCCATAATAACAAATGTGAGTATAACAAAAAAAGTAGGTATGACACTTGGCATATCATTAGGTGCCGCGTTTGGAACTATAGTGCTTGGGTATTTGGCTAGATATTTCTTTAATATAAACGCTTAATTGCGCTAAAAGGAATATACGATATAACAGACACTTTATATATTTTCTTTATGTTATATACAAGACACTAACTTAGAGGAGGTGCTAATTATGGAAAATGATGAGTTAGCTAAAAAGATATCTGAGATAACAAAACAGATGGAAAATATTGCTACGGACCCGACAGTACCAAAAAATGTTAGAACTGCGGTATCTGAAGCTAAGGGAAAGTTAAATGCTGAAGGCACTTATACAGTAAGAATATCTGGGGCTATATATTGCATTGATAATATTAGCAATGATATAAATCTGCCTGCCCAGGCCAGGACAATGATATGGCATATACTTAGTATGCTTGAATCATTGAAGGGCTAATTTAACATGGCTGGTCATGACCTTAAAATTGAGCTCGTAAAGAAGCTTTCAAAAGTAAATATCATACTTAGCGCTGATTTTGATTATAGTATAATAGGCAACATTGACTTAGATGTCATTGTTGAAAAAGTAATAGAACTAAAAAAAGATGCACCGATGCTTAAAATAGCTACAAATGATGATATCAAAAATATTATTGATATCATAAAAAAAGAATTAATGCAAAAAGCACCCCAGCCAATAGAAGTAAATAGATCAAGCACGTTCAAACCAATTGCCGAGGAATTTGAAGCGAATTATAAAATAATGAATAAAAGCAAAGATAGGACCGGAGGAACCGTATCAGATTTTGTAGTATATTTTAATGACAGGCTTAATGCAATTAAGGAGATATTTGCAACGCACAGAAAATATTCCATAACGCATAATCTTGAAACGCTTAAAAATTATACTGATGGTAGAGAGGTCGTAGTTGTAGGAATTGTCTCAAATAAAATAACCACAAAAAACGGAAATATAATGGTTGTGATAGAGGATGCAACAGATGAATCCAAAATAATGTTCATGAATAATCCGAATAATGAACTAAAAAAATTATTCGAAAGTGCATCTAAGATAATAAATGACGAAGTTATTGCAATACGCGGAAAGATCTCAGGCCCTTTTATAATCGCACGGGAACTTTTATGGCCAGACATTCCAATAAAGGAGAGAAAGACGATAACGGAGGATATTGCAGTTGCCCTCATATCAGATACACATATAGGCAGCAAACTATTTATGGAAAGAAATTTTTCACGCATGCTAGAGTGGCTAAATGGTAATGTTGATACCAAATCTAAAGAGCTTGCAGGAAAGATAAAATATATGATAGTTGGGGGGGATATTGTAGATGGTATTGGAGTATACCCAGGGCATGATAGAGACCTTGCAATCTTGGATATATACAAACAATATGAGGTGTTTGCAAATTTTCTTAGCGAAATACCAGAGTATATACAGGTGTTTGTGCTTCCGGGCAATCATGATGCCGTTCAAAAATCTGAACCGCAGCCAGAACTTGGTAGCGATTTGATAAATGTAAAACTAGATAATGTGCATTTCGTACCAAATCCAAATTACATATCAGTACATGGTCTAGAAATATTAACGTACCATGGCACATCGCTTGATTCTATTATAAGATCAATACCGAATATGAGCTATGCAAAACCAGAGAGCGCCATGATAGAAATATTAAAAAGAAGACACCTATCGCCCATTTATGGTGGCAATACAATAGTCCCTACCCGATATGATACACTAGTAATAGACAACGTTCCAGACATATTACATATGGGCCACATACACAAAAATGGGATCGATGAGTATCATGGTGTACATATAGTAAATAGTGGGACATTTCAGGATAGAACAGAATATCAAATAAAGCAGGGACATATACCTACACCGTGCAATGTCCCTATATTCGAAATGAAAAAATATGGATTTACTACAATAAATTTCAATAGTGAATTTTGATGGACATTGATGAATATTTTAAAACACTCTCAGAATATTTAGACAACGTATATAGCATAGCAAGCGATGCGCGAAAAAAAGGCTATGACCCTGAAACGTTTGTAGAAATAAAACCTGCACCAGATATTGCATCGCGCGTTGAGGGTATAATAGGGCTTGATGGCATTGCCGATGTGATAAGATCAAAAAGCGCAAAAACACGTCAGGAATTGGCATTTGAGATGGTACGTGAAATATGTACAAACAGTAAATTTAATATGCAAATAGAAAATAGACTAACACTTGCAATACGCATAGGATTAACAGTACTAACAGAGGGTATATTAGTCGCGCCAACAGAAGGATTCCAAAAAGCAACAATACACAAAAGCCTTGATGGTTCAGATTATCTTGCAGTTCTTTACGCAGGACCCATTCGCGGTGCCGGAGGCACTGGAGCTGCATTGTCTGTGGCCCTTGCGGATCTTGCAAGAAAACTAATGAATATTGGGGAGTATAAAGCGCAAAAAGTCGAAACAGAAAGATATATTGAAGAGATAATGTTATACCACTCAAGAGTCGCAAGGCTGCAATATCTGCCAAGCGAAACGGACATGAGAACTATAATAGAAAATTGCCCCGTTTGCGTAGACGGACTGCCAACAGAGGATTTAGAAGTCAGCATTAGAAGAAACATAAAAAGGCTTGATGCAACAGGCAAGGAGGAGGCGATGACAAATAGAATCAGAGGTGGAGTTCCACTAGTCTTATGTGAGGGCATAGCACAAAAAGCCAAGAGTGTTTTGAAGCATACTAAAAATGCCGGACTTGATTGGCACTGGCTTAACAATATTATAAAAGTTGACAAAGCTGAAACAAAAAAAGATATTGATGATTCAAAGAACATTGCAGTCTTTCTCCAAGAATTAGTTGCGGGAAGGCCTGTACTCTCATATCCAGAGTATCCTGGAGCATTTAGATTAAGATATGGACGGTCCAGATTTACAGGCATCGCATCTAAAGGTTTCAATCCGGCCACAATGCTGCTTCTTGATGAATATATTGCAACTGGAACACAGGTCAAAATAGAAAAACCTGGAAAGGGATGCATTGCAGTTCCTGTAGATAGTATAGAAGGGCCATTTGTAAAATTAGATGATGGGAGAGCATTTAGAATAAATAATTTTAATGACGCAGTAGAATTCAAAGACAAAATTAAAAAAATAATATCTGTTGGGGATATATTAATAACATTGGGCGATTTTAAAAAGACTAACACGCCCCTTCAACCAACTAGCTACGTTGAGGAATATTGGCAACTACAACTAAAAGGCAAAAATTATACTGGAGATATTCCCAAAATATTAACATTTAATAATGCCCTTGAATACTCAAAAAATTATAATATACCTCTGCACCCCTCGTATACTTATGATTACAATGATATAAACGTAGACGAATTAATTGGTATAATAAACGCGGTTAATCTTAGTAGTATAATAGGAAAGAACATAAATGATATAGAGAATATAGAAATAAATTTTGAGAATAATAAGGCACTACTCGAATCGTTTGAGCGCCTTTGCATACCACACATTGAGAATAATTACCTGATAAAAATAGAACGTGACCATGCAAAATCCTTACTCTATTCTTTAGGTTTTGTCGAGAACGATAAAATAACTTCATCAAAAGTATCATCTATACAAAATATAAATGAATTAAAAACGTTAACCGTCATAAATACAATAGCTCCTTTTACAATAATGAAACGATCAACAAGAATTGGCGGTAGAATAGGAAGGCCTGAAAAGGCAAAGGAACGACTCACAAAACCACCACCACAGGTATTATTCCCTATAGGCGAGTATGGAGGCAAAGAGCGTAATGTTATCAAAGCTTATCTTGCTGATAAAAAAAGATTGGGGGGTCCTACGATGGAGATGGATATTGCCGCCTATAGATGCAGCATAGGGCGTGAAACATTATACTCAATCTTTTGCGAACAGCACAAATGCAGAGCAAGTATCGAAAGAATTTGTAATAGGTGCGGCAGGAAAATATTATCAGATATCTGCCCAACGTGTGAAGGCGTTGGCATTGCACATCAGGTGCAAAAAATAGATATGAACAAGCTTATAGAACAGGCATGCAAGCGTGTGGGGGTAAATGTTGCATCAATGCCAAAACTAATCAAGGGAGTTAAAGGAATCGTAAATAAAACAAAAGAGGTTGAAGCATTAGAAAAGGGACTGCTTAGAAGCATAAACGGCATTTATATATTCAAAGACGGCACATCTAGATTTGACGCAACAGATGTACCAATAACCCATTTCTATCCTAAAGAGATAGGATTACCATTAGATAAACTACATGCGCTTGGCTATACAAAAGACTATTATGGTAATGAAATAACAAGTGATGACCAGATTGTTGAGATAATGCATCAAGACGTCATATTAAACAGACGAGGAGCAGAATATATGCTAAAAATTGCAAGATTCATTGATATGCTTCTTGAGCGTTATTATGGAATGGACGCATTTTACAACTTAAAAGGAATTGATGATCTTATAGGACATTGCGTTGTCACGCTATCTCCACACACCTCAGCTGGAGTTCTTTGCAGAATCATTGGATTCACAGATGCAAATGTAGGACTGGCACACCCTTACGTAATATCAGCTAGAAGAAGAAATTGTGATGGTGATGAGGATACAACAATGCTGCTGCTTGATATGTTAATAAATTTCTCAAAAAAATATCTTCCTACAACAATAGGCGGAACTATGGATGCACCTTTAATATTAACCGCAAATGTAAAACCGGAAGAAGTTGACGATGAGGTATGGGAGATGGAGATTGTTGATACTTTTGATTTAGATTTTTATGATAAAACGCTACTGCGCATAAATCCCAGCGAGACTAAAATTGAGAGAGTCGCAAATAGGATAAATAACAATACAGTATATTCACAGTTAAAATTCACACACCTAAGCGGCCCCACTGTGCTTTTTGATGCGCCAAAAAAGAGCATGTATACGAGGCTAAAAAGCATGGATGAAAAAATAGATAGGCAATTTAAACTTATGGATAAATTATGCACTATTGATAAGGCGGACACCGCAAGAAGACTCATAATGAGCCATTTCATACCAGATCTTATTGGAAATTTACACTCATTTTCAAAACAAACATTCAGATGCGTTTCTTGTAATGCGAAATATAGACGGGTTCCATTATCTGGAATTTGTAGAAAATGCAAGGGTAAACTTGTTCTCACAATATCAAAGGGAGGTATAGAAAAGTACCTAAATACTGCAATAAATTTGGCGGAAAGATACAATCTAGAGAGTTATTTAACGCAACGCTTAAAACTTATAAAAACAGAAATAGAAACAGTTTTTGGCGGGATAGGTGGGGGAGAAAAACCAACAAGGCAGTTTAATTTGTCAAGCTATATATGAGAACTCGTATAGAAAATTTAATATTAGGACACTTTAAATATTTTTATAATAGATTTTAATCTTATATGCCAGGGTGGCAGAATCCGGTATCGCGTGCGCCTGGAAATTTGTCCAGATAGCGCATGTCCGCAAGGGCTTTAGGGTTCAAATCCCTACCCTGGCGTTTTATTATACAATTTTATATTTTGCATAATTACCGCAATATATATTATACCTATTTTATATTATTATTTTGTTAATTATGACCGATCAAAACGCTGAAAATGATTATGTAAGCGAAGCAATACAAATGGAGAATGGCACCACAGTAAATTCTAAAAAAGCATCCAAAAATAATATGGCTCTTTCAAATTCCGGAAAAGCACATATCTCCCTGATTGCGATCGCCATCATATTTATACTTGCAATTTTTTCAAACTTAGGTGCAGTGTTAGTATTTGGAGCGTTAATAGGTATAATATGGTGCATTGTTATGGGGATTGTGGCAATAATTACATATCCGTCGCTTGCAGATAGCAGCTATAACGTGTCCACAACAGTATATCTTTTTATTTTTTCGTTTATGGTTTCAATTAGCTATTTAATAGGAATAATTTTAGGAGGAGGTATTATTGGACTTATAATAATGGCTGTTGGATTATATTTGATATTATTACACAATAATTTAATTGGTTGAAATTGCATCTAAAAAATTTTAGTTATAGACAGCTCCATTAGCTTATTTTTCTTAATTTTGCTATATATAAATATAGAATCATTTAGCATGCCTATTAAGTTCATAGGGCATTGTAAATTTCATATTCTCATCTATAACATTTAAGTCCTCGATTATTGCGCCTTTCTCTTTGAAATGTGTTGCTATTGCTTGTATCACATGCTCTGGGGCGCTAGCTCCTGCAGTTATTCCAAGTATATGCTTTTCTTTCAACCATTCGCTTCTTATATCTAAAAGTGTATCCACAAGATATGCATCCCTACCTAATGCCCGCGCAGTCTCAACAAGCCTATTTGAGTTTGAAGAATTCTTGCTCCCAACAACAATTAATATATCGCATTTTTTAACGGCAACCTTGACAGCAGCCTGTCTATTAGTCGTCGCATAACAAATATCATCTGACGGAGGCGAAGATATTTTAGGAAATTTCTGCTTTAGTGCTTTTACAATGCCATCACATTCGTCCACAGATAATGTAGTCTGCGTCAAATATACAAGATTATTTGGATCTGAAACCTTTAGATGTGCTACCTCTTCCACATTATCTACAAGCTGTGTTATATCTGGACGTATGCCCATAACCCCAACAGCTTCCGGATGTCCCCTATGCCCTATGTATATAATATGCTTGCCATCCTTTGCAAAACGTTCTATTTCAACATGTATTTTATTTACTAATGGACAGGTTGCATCAACAGTCCGCAACTTTCTTGCCTTTGCTTGTGCACGTACCTGTGGTGCAATACCATGAGCTGAAAAGACACATAAACTATTTTCAGGTATTTCAGATACCTCCTCTACAAATATTGCGCCTTTTGCTCTTAGCGCATCACAAACCACTTTATTATGCACGATCTCATGTTTAACATAAATAGGAGCACCGTAAATCTTAAGTGCCTGTTCAACAGTTGCTATGGCTCTATCAACACCAGCACAGAACCCTCTTGGACTTATAAGAAGCACTTTATCAATTGTCATAGTTGCTTTTTTAATTATTAAGATATTTAATCTTTGTGAATGTAATAGGATATTGCCGTATTAGTAGTGTTATGCAATTGTTATGGTATTTATAGATACTTGCATATTCAATTATTATTAGTAATAAAACCGCTAATACTAGATTCGTGGAAATAAAAAGAAAGTATTTAAATTATAATGCTACAAATATACTTGTTATTTCTATGCTGTTTTTATCAAATACAGTATAACGAAGGTTTTTGTTTATGGCAGATAATAAAGAAAATAAAGAAGTAAAAGAAAAGGAAGTAAAAGAGTCCAAAGAGCGTCAGCATAAAAAAGAGGAGAAGCAAGCGCAATCTATAATTAGAATTGCAGGAAGAGATGTTGACGGAGCATTGCCTTTAAACAGGGCATTATCCAAAGTTAAGGGCATTGGTGATATGATGTCAAATGCACTCTCAAATGCAATAGAGAGAACGCATAACATATCAAGAACAACACCAGTAGGCTCTTTAACATAATGTGGAAGAGGTAGCATAGAAGAGATAATTAAGAATCCTGACAAATATGGTATACCACCATATTTTCTAAACAAGCAGAAGAGTTTTGAGAATGGTAGTAATATGCATTTTGTGGGAAATGATCTTATATTTTCAACAAGGCAGGATATAAATAGAAAAATTACAACAAGAACGTGGACTGGATATAGGCACCAATATGGCCAAAAGGTCCGTGGACAACACACGAGAACTACAGGAAGGACTGGAGCTACAATTGGAGTTACAAAAAGTAAGGTAGCCCCAGGAGCAGCACCTGCAGCGGCAAAAGAGCCTGAAAAGAAGAAGTGATTAATTGGGAGCACCGAAAAAGAATAGAAGAAAATATGAAAAGCCAAGAGGCATGTGGAATTTACAAAGAATAAAGTCCGATAATGAAATAATTGACGAATATGGACTCAAGAATATGAAAGAGCTGTGGCAGGCACAGTCTGAAATTAGTAGAATAAGAGGAAATGTTAGGCAACTGCTTTCAGGCAGCACACAGAATAAAAATGTTGAAAGCAACATACTTGCAAATCTTTCAAAAAAAGGCATATCACCTGAGAATCCAACATTAGACCAATTGCTTGATCTTAAGGAGAATGCAGTTCTTGAAAGACGGTTGCAATCAATAGTATTTAGAAAAGGACTTGCAAAAACAATGAAGCAAGCAAGACAGTTAATAACACATGGCTTTATAGCAATCAATGGAAAGAAGCTCGACAAACCAGGATATATTGTCAGTAAGGAAGAAGAGGGCAAATTAGCATATTACAAACCTATCGTTATACAAATTGCGCCGAAAGTTGAGGAAAAAAAGGTTTCAAAAGAGAGCAGTGAAAGTGCTCACGAGTGATTATTATGGGAGGAAATAAGGGTGCAAAGCCCAAAGCGACAAAGGCTCAGCCTACAAAGAACAAAGAAAAGGAGATTATATCTTATGAGGCAAAAGCTCTAGAAGAAATAAAGACAAAGCCAAAAGGCCCACGAATAGCCGTTGCACATGTTTACTCATCAAAGAATGACACAATAATAACGCTCACTGATTTAAGCGGAGCGGAAACAATAGCTGTTGGAAGCGGAGGCATGATGGTAAATGCTGATTCTCAAGAGGGTGAACCATATGCCGCAATGCAGGCTGCATATAAGGTTGCTGCAACAGCAAAAGAGAAGGGAGTTACGGCAATAAATATAGAGATACGTGCCCCAGGAGGTTCAGGAACAAAAACACCAGGTGCAGGAGCTCAGGCGGTAGTTAGAGTACTTGCAAGAAGTGGATTAC
>JAMCZM010000004.1 GCA_023485645.1 Candidatus Martarchaeota archaeon | reverse complement strand
TTAATGTTATGCCTATAAAACATAACTTAACAAAATACGACAAACTAAGAGACCAAATCCACAGACTATCGCAGAAGAAGGAAGGGGAATACGGGGTTGGGGATGAACTTCTACGCAGTACTGCAGTGCTGATTGCAGCTTTTGCTTCTGGTCAATCATGGAATACGCATCGTGCGCTTGATACTAGGGGCAGTTTTAGAGATCCTGCAATTACGAATGAATTCAGAGCTGCAGTACTGCGTAGAAGTTCATCCCCAACCCCGTATTCCCCTTCCTTCTTCTGCGATAGTCTGTGGATTTGGTCTCTTAGTTTGTCGTATTTTGTTAAGTTATGTTTTATAGGCATAACATTAACCCATTATGAGTTATCACTCAAAGGTCCTCACACTAAAATCAGAATAAGAGTATTTATGTCTTTCTCTTTTAAGTCTGGATTTTATCTCGTTAAAATAATTTTTATATTATTTGTATTTCGTCCATTAATTAATATGTATACATTATTCCATTAATATTACAATTTAGCAAGGAATTTAAATTTTAACTGTTATTATTTTTTTGTGATTTAGTGGCGATCTTCAATATATTTGGAAAAAAAGATGTTAGTAGTGATATTACAAAAAGTATACCTTACATTATTGCAACGGAATTTGCTCCGTATAAATTATATTCAAATAAAAAAAGTTCTGTCACAATGTCAATAAAATTAAAAAATAATACAAATGAGGCATTGCTTACCTCAATGGTTATAGAATTACCACAAAAACTTGGGTTTGACCAGGTTGGCGTTGCAAAGCAAAAAGAGATTAGAGTTGGTAAATTAAATCCTAAGGAAGAAAAAATATTAAATATGGATATATTCAGCAGTATTGATGCTGATGCGGGGGATTATACAATAAATCTTACTGCGATAGCACACTATCTAGATTATGGCCATGTAATAAATTCCGTTAGAAAAAGAACGCTACTAGGCGTAGTCTAAGATTTTGGGATCTGTTCTTTTTGCGTAATTATTTCTTCAGTTTTCTGTCGCTCGGATATTATGCTGTATATACCAGATATATAACCTGCAATCTTAACACCCTTCTCTGTTAAACTTAATGTCTTTATCTTTCCATGCTTTTCGCTCTTAATAATATTCAACCTTTCACATGCATTTACAAAATTACATGCATGGACATATGTAGTATTTGCGCTCTTGGCAAGATTTGATATGTACCATTTCTGGGTATTGTCACTTAATATAGCAAGTATTTTTGCCTGTTTTTCTTTCAAAATTATACTAGACATATTATAACCTATAATTTTAAATAATATTAAACCATTATCTCTGCTTTTGGCATCTCATTGTTTGGTAAAAACTTTCTTGCTCTCACCCAATTAAATGACACTGGCAGTATTGGGGTATCCTTACTCTCTATAGCGGAGGGATCACCGAGTATTATGTAATATGTACCACTCATAACAGCGTACACGCTTGAGCGCGTATCATAATTTATGTATTCAAATAATTGTTCTTGTGTTGCAGATATACCAAATATATAATCTTTATCATAACTTATTTTATACATATTATGTTCATTTTGTATATTAAAACTTTTGCCACCCTCTGCACCATTTGATGCAAGCACCGTCAAACCTGCATATTTTTTTGATAATGAGTTACATAGCAACATAACGGCAGGCCTTGTGATCTCCTTTGCAGCGCCCATATGCCTTGACTCGGATATTGATATGCCAGAGGATGCCACATCATTTATATAGCTAAAGCGCACCGATGCCTCCAATACATAATTTGATGGATTGTACATGCATTCATTAGTATATACCGATCCGTTATTTATTTTAAGCCCTTTATTTAACGAATAGTCACATTTAGATGAATTTAACCACTCAGATTGTAAATAATTAAGTTCGAAATTCCAATATTCATCAAATATTGATGATCCATTATCCATGCTTCCGTATTTTTCAGTCATATTCGGCGCAATTCCATAATTATTATCACTTTTTGAGTCCATAGCTAAAAAAGCAAGGTTTATATCAAAATATGACGATGCATTTATTTGACTATTTATAAATACCCAAAACACCATATTGCTAAAATCTTTTTTTGAATATGACTCAAGCCATGATTTTAGAGCCTTTCCCTCAGAGTCAAAAAAAAGCATATTGTCTATATTTTTATTTATGTATTTTTTATAATATGATAGATCCAATTTGAGCATTTGCTGATAATTTTGAAGCGTACTAGTCGTTTGATTGTTTGTTATGCGGATTGTTATATATTTTAAAACACCTATAGGTATTTTTTTAGTTTTAGATTCTATTTGAGCATCTTTTATAGAACGCGCCATTTTTAATTTGTTATCGTAAATGTGCATTATAATAAATATTATAATTAGCACTATTATAATCACAATAGATAACAACGCAGATATAGGATTATTGCTAATTAAAGCCGCAGATGAATTATTTTTAGATTGATTCTGGGCACTTTGTGCAAACGCAACTACATAAATTGAGGATAAAAACAGCAATTGTATAATCAGCACGCCGACAATACGTCCTATTATCGGTCTTTTTATTATAATCATGAAATTCCTCTTTTACTTTGAGAGGTTCTTTATTATATATGTACCTATTAATCCAAATGCAATTACCATCAATACAAGCTCCATGCCAATCTCATTAGGAGTGTTTGTATACACAATAGTCGAACCTGTTGAATAATTGCCTAAATATTTAGGTGGCGTAGCCACATTAGCGGCGGCATTTGCTGTATATAAATGAGTTTGATTTATATTAAATATTGAAAAATTACCTAGAATATAATTTACAGGATTATAATAGTTAACACTGCTTGACATACGATATTCGCCAAGTATTGAATTATTATTTATATTAAGATACATACCATAAAGATACGTGCCACTAGTATACTGGGGTTTATTACTTAAAATTGCTCTTACGACAACATAACCAGATTGATTTGTTGCATTCTGCGCATATCCATATGTTATATATGAATAAGTAAATCCATTATATGATAGGCCATGTGATTGTGCGTAAGCGCTAGCATTAGATGCTGATATGCTAATATAATAAGGCATTGATGGTCCAAAATATATAACATTTTTATTATTTATTACACCTACATAAGTATTAAGCTTCAAAAATGGTAGATTTGGTACTATAATTCCAGTAGTTGTGGTGGAATTTGTCGTAAATGGTATATTATAAGAAAAATATACATATGTTATATTTACTCCATTATACGTGATGGTGTGTATATTCTTATAGGATATGTAATTATCAAAATATGTGACACCTACTTTTGAAATTATAAAATTCTTTGCCAATGTTATCGAGTTATTGAGCATGGCATTTGAACTTTGGGAACTATTAGTCGTATTAAGCGCAACTGCATTGCCTGCCATAGCAACTCCAAAACTAAAAAGTATAACTGCCACAAATAAGAATGAAGCACGGACGAGGTACTTATTAATTATTTCCATGTAAACATTTTTCTATTACAATTATTATCTAAATATCTTTCTATTTTTTAAAAATAGCTAATTATATATAAAATAGCCATTGTGATGCACTTATAAGTATTGTGACTAATGCCACATATAGCAAAATTTTCACAATTCTCTTATCTTTTATATTTGTGTTATATATCCACATTCCGTCAAATAAAGGTAAGGGTAATAAATTAATTACGGCAACCAGAAAATTTAACATGAATGATATCGCAAAAAGCGTATACAAGAAATATAATATTGATGGGTATATACCGCTTGCTATTGCAGTATCTTGGTATAAATTAACCCCTATCAATCCGCGTTTTGTACCGTTCACCGCTATTGCTTTTATTAAATATGAGCCATTATTTGTAGTTACATTAACAATCGCGCCTGGGGTATCCATTGCTGATGCATTCTCAATAGAGGATATGTTATTAATAGGATAGCTATTCCATTTCAGTATATGCATGCCTGGTTTTAATATACCATATGCGGGATAATTTTGCGAAACAGATGATATAAATATGCCGTTATTTACCATTATAGAAGGAAGGCCATAATTAAATGTAACAAATAAAAGAGCAAAAAATATTATCATTAATACAAAATTAGATGATATTCCAGCGGCGAAGATTTTTGTCTGTTTTATTGGATCAAGACGCTTTACCTCTTTATCATTAGGCTCTGCAAACCCACCTATAGGTATTATACCCAAAAGCACAATGCCGACAGATTTTAATTTGACCTTTGCGCGACGCGCAAGAACCCCATGTGAAAACTCATGTACTATCAATATTATAGCAAGAGATATTATTCCGGCAGCTAATGGCAGATCTATCCCTGGTATTATAGGTGCAACGCCAGGAACGTTATTTGTAACGTATGAGGTTTGTGGGGACCCAGCTGCTGCGCTTGTCAAAAACAAAAATATGCCATTTACTACAACACCAGCATTGTATATTAATCCAAAAAATAGGTACCCTGAAAAGCCTGTAACTATAGATATGACCAATAATAAAATTAATGAATAATTTATACCATATTGCGCTGGCGCGCTGGCGCTATTTGAGAGTGCAGATTGTATCTGTGGTAGCTGTATAAACTGTATTGCAACGGCAAGATATGGTAATACAAATTCAGTTATTAATATGATTGATATTATTCCAAATAAGTAGGTTTTCTTATTTATGCGCCCCTTTAATAGAGGGTAACTTAAAAGTCCAAATCCCAAAACTAACCCCCACATAGGAAGCTCTTCCCAAAATTTGCCGCATATTTTTGATAGCTTATCTATGAAGTTTATACCCCGCTTAGTCCCTATTATATATATAAATCCAATACCATAAGATCCAGACATTCCCTTAAAATGACCTATGCGTTTGATAATTATTCCAATTATAACTAAAGAGAATATTGCAAGTATCCACTGCAGTATATAACCCAAAAATGCAGCATAATACAGCGACCACAGTATAGCAAAACCAATAATTGTGATTGCAATAAGTATAATATAATTTGACCGGCTCGTTACCACATCGCCTGATTGAACTGTTGATTTTTTAGGAATTCTACGCTCTACCACGAAATAAACCCATACTAATAGAAAGAGCAACAATTTATAGGCTGTGCTAATTAACGTTTTTTATTTGTGCACTAATTTATTTATTACGCGAATACAAATCTTTTATTGATGAGAGAAGCATTGTAGTATACTCATTATTTGGCAGCTTATTCATGTTCTCCTCCACTGCGATTTTTGCAAGCTCACCATATTTTTTTGCCACGTCTTTTGCATAATCTATACTATCATACTTTTTTATTAGCTCCAATAAGAAATTTATCTCCTCTGGTGTTTTATTTTTTCTTGATTTTAAATATATAGCATCTATGCGCGCCTTCTCTACTGCGGTTGCATTCTTGTAGGTATTTAACATTATAAGCGTAACCTTTCCTTCATACAAATCACCAAGGTTCTTTTTCCCAAACACCTTTTCATCAGCTATTATATCTAGAATATCATCAGTTATCTGAAATGATATACCTCCTGGGGTTCCTATCTTCTTTAAAATCTCAAGCGTAGACTCTGGCTGGTTTGCTGCGATTGCACCGACCTGAAGCGGACCGTATACAGTATAATAACAGGTTTTGCTATCGACAACCTTAAAATAAAAATCTTCTGAAACTTTAGATAGATTTTTTATATCATAAATGAAATTATTCTCTATATACTGCCCTTCCATTGTGTATGCAAGCATATCATAAAATTTCTCGTATATTTTATTGCCATTCTGAACGCCATACTTTAATATATAATCTTTGAGCATGCGCCACATTGCTATCTGACCCACATTAGTGGCATTCATTGTATGTATCCAACCATAAAGTTTATGGGCTGCTGGTTTGCCTCTTCTCAATTCGGAATCATCTTCAACATCATCTTGCATAAGTATCCAATCTTCTGATAATTGCATAGCTGATGCGGGCAATCGCAGCTGCTCAGTACTTACGCCAAACATTTGACCTGTAAGTAATATTAGCCCTGGACGCCTATAGCTCCCCTGTCTATCTATATAATCACGCATAATACTATAATGAGCCTTCGGCTCTTTTATCTGTACATAATCACATATGGTAGAATATACCATTTTTTTATGCTCTGCTATGTATTCCTTGAAGTCCATAGAATCAGATATATTTTAAGTTACCTGTATTAAAGCCTTTTCATTGGACTTCGTTATTTGTTTATTTTGCTAAATAGAATATGTAGATATTATTAGCCGTAAAAATTTTGGTTATAACATCCTTGCTATGAATGAACCTATTGCGGCAAATATTGGTATTGTAAGATTATCATTGAATTTGTAGGAAAACCAATCGGCAAGCATTCCAAAAAATGATGGGAGTATCGATAGAAAAATATTATTGCTAATTATAAAAAGTATAATAGTACATGCTGCAAAACCTATAGAGGTTGCAAATATTGACCGGCGCACTCCAAGCACAGCTTTAGATATACCACTAATTGGATCCCCAATTGATAAAAGAACAGTTGCAAAAAGCCAACCTGAATAATTAAATACTAAAAGTGCTATTGTACTTCCTATTATCCAATATGGTATTCTATACCTTTTCCATTCGCTTTTAATACCCTTTCGCTGAATCGACCTTGAAAAATATTTTATAAGATAGTATGTCGGGGTTTTCATACTAAAATTTATCCGTAAGTACTCTGATATTAACATCAGTGATATATATGCAAATGAGAACAGTACAGCGCCAACATAAGAAAAAGAAAAATAAATAAATATAAATGGGTACGCCGTAAGCAACATATGAGCCGATTTTCTTTTTATCTCGAATATTATTTTTTGATTCATCGCCTCATCATCGCGTTGATACACATGCCACATTTCTGCACTGCGTATAGTGGAGTCGTATCGTTTGCCACTTGTACATCTGACATTTTAATTATTGAGCGTATGCCGATACTTAACTTATATGAATCACGTTTAGCGCAGACCTCCCTTGCTTTTAGTATATCTAACTGTTTTCTCTGTGCAAGACGCATTATCCGCAAATATCTCTGTGCAGATATATCTATCATTATAGTATGCCGATCAATGCGATCCCGTATTATTTTAGCAAGGTTAATATCGTATAGGCCATCAATTACTATATTTTTATCATGCAATCTTATAAGAGATAGTATTACATCATTTGCATTTTTAGACGCTTTCGATATGCCATATTTTTCAAGGTACTCATATGCAGATAAATTAGAGTCCAACGCGATTTTATGCACTATACCATTAAATGAGATATAGGGATAGTTGTTATCAAATGATATACTGCTTGCAATAGTGCTCTTGCCCGTTCCTGAAAAACCAGTAAACGAAATTATTACCATTGTTGCTGCCCCTTTTCTATAAACTTTTTAATACCATCATCAATATCATTTGCCTCTAACGCTTCTTTAATGGTAAACCACTTAAATGATTGATGCTCATCATTTAATTTTACATCTGTTGATATTGTTCCAAAATAATAGAGCTTTAACACATGGTATTTAACATTCTTTAATTCTGTAATTCTTGTCTGCATTCCAGCAAAAGTTATATTGGATGCAACAGTTCCTATCTCTTCTAATAATTCTCTTCCAAGCGTATCTAATGGATGCTCGCCCCATTCCATTTTACCGCCAGGCAGATCAAATATAGATGGTGCCCATGAGCTATCTTCACTGCGCTTTAAAAATAGATATTCACCATTTTTATTTTTTAAAAATGCGCTAACATGCACAATAATTTTTTTTTCAGAAGTCATACTAATAGATTGTTGCTAACCATTTTTAAATCTTTACAAATATCAGGGTTTTTAACTTATTTTCTAATAATACAAAAACTATCTGATTATTTAATTTTTTCATTCTAATATTCTAGTAATATGATGGATGGATCAAATAATCATGAAGATTTTGCCACATTTAGCGCAAAATACAAAGAGATTATATATAAAAAAATTATAAGTTATATGCCGCATGGAGAGCCAACGCACTTTAATAATGAAATAATACGCGCGTATATTGACAGAAAAGGCCAATATAGAAGGCCCATATATCTGCTTGCATGGACTCAACTATATGGAGGAGAGTTAGATGACGCTTTACTTCCCGCAGCGGTACAACAGATATCTGAAGATTATTTTTTAATGCATGATGATTTGATTGATAAAAACATGTTAAGGCGTGGAAAACCAGCACTACACAAATTATTTGGCGATGAAATTGCTATAATAGCAGGAGACACTATACATATGATATTATGGAAAATGGCAATAGATGCAACACTTAGCCTAAATAGCAAAATTGGAATGGCGTATTTCAATAAGTTATATGACATAATGATGATTACGCATCAAGGGCAATATTATGATATCAATAATAGCGTAAATGGCAGAAAACTTTTAGATTTTACCGAAGAGGAATATTTTAAGTCTATACATGCAAAAAGCGCATACTATTCTGTATATGGGCCAATGCAATGTGGTGCAATTATAGCAGGTGCGGATGATGGGGAGATGGAAAAGATAAAAGAGTATGGCACCTTGTGCGGAAACGCATTCCAAATAAAAGATGATATATTAGACTGCATATCTACGGAGGAGGTTCTTGGAAAATCTATAGGCACAGATGTTAGGGAAAGCACGCGCACGCTTATATTATGGCATACTGTACATAATGCCAGTGCAAATACTTTGAAAAGAATCGAAGATATATATGCAAAGAAAAATAAAAGCGATGAGGAGGTAAGATTTATAATAGATAAATTTAAGGAGCTTGGTTCTATTGATTATGCTGAAAAAAGAGCTGCAAAACTTACAGAAATGGCGCTAGATACATTTGAGAAAAATACTAAGGATATCACTAATGAATATGCAAAGAATATTGCACGATCTGGCATAGGACATGTAACAAACAGAAAGAAGTAGCTATATATAAAGGGCAAATCATAAATGGGAATACTTTTATATTTTCTATAAAGAGATAATTACTATAGATTGCCTATTTTAACATAAGTTGATTATAATGGATAATAGAGAGGAGCTCAGAAAAAAGATGCTTGAAAGAGCAAAGCAGGGCATGAAGAGCACATATGAGAAGGAGGAGTTTATACTTATACAGGCAAGCAATGCATTTGAGGAATCAAATAAAAGTTACAATCTTGCAAATGAAAGGCTTAGTGAATGGTTTGGGTTATATATACCAGAACTTAAAGTGGGAAATTTTATAACACTAGCAAACCTTGCGATAATGCTTGCGGATAACAACCCAGATAGAGATAAAATAATAGAGCTTGTGGGGAATGATGAGCGTGGCGAGCATACATACAAGATGATTAATGAAACAATAGGTAGGGAGCTTAGCGAAAATGAAAGAAAAACACTACGAGGATTTGCAGAGTATACACTCTCAATATTAAAAGGCATGGACACATTAGCAGAATATATAAAAGCAACGTCAGAACGCCTGCTGCCAAATGTGACATATTTAACAGATGATAAAATGGCAGCAGAACTGCTTAGTAAGGCAGGATCTATAGAAAGGCTTGCTACAATGCCAGCAAGCACAATACAGCTACTTGGGGCTGAAAAAGCGCTATTCAAACATATAAAATATGGTAGTAGACCGCCAAAATATGGGGTATTATTTAAACTTGCTGACGTGACATCAGCGCCTAAAGATAAGAAAGGTCGCATTGCACGTGTTTATGCCACAAAGATAGCCATTGCATTAAAAGCTGATTATTACTCAAAACGTTTTATTGGGGATGTATTAAAGACTGATCTGAAAAAATCCTTAGATAGAATAATGAGCAGCCCGCATAAAGATAAGGTTGAATTCGATAAAAATAGCATGAATAGAGGAAGATTTAGAGGCAATAGAGGGGGAGAGAATAATAGCAATAGACGGCAGCATGTAAATGCCAAAAGAAATGATAGAGATAAAATAATAG
>JAMCZM010000016.1:3209-39794 GCA_023485645.1 Candidatus Martarchaeota archaeon | reverse complement strand
TCTACAAACAATAATTTCCCTGCCTTTCTTATAGCTATTACTCTGCCGGCCATTGAGATATTTTTGCCCTCGTATTTATTATAATCTGATATTATATTTACACTTTTGTTACTGACCTCATAGGTGTAAGGCAAACTTGATATAAACGATGATAAATCACTGTCACTATTAGTTAAATTAGACATTCAATCAACATTATCTTTTGCCAGAAAACTTATTTATTGATAGTGTATGAAAAAAGATGAATTAGGGGAGGGCCCTTTCGGACCCAAACCCATCTAATTCGGGGGGTATATAATAAGTGTATTAGTCGCCTTGCCAGCATCAAATTTATAATAGACCTTATGGCCCAATTGATATCTTTGCAATACGCCACGTTTGTATAAACTGTTCAAACGTGCGCATGCAGCATTTCTCCCTTTATAATTCATATGCAGCTTTATGTCATCTGCACATGCCATTCCCTTTACTTGTATATACTCTATTATCTTTGCATCATGCCCAGATATCGGGAGCTCTGTAACCTGCTCCTTTATATCACGGGTGCCTTTTGCTGTTCCCTCCTGAAGTTCTGTCGCCTCGCCAGATTGGTCACTCTTCAGCTCATTTGTGAGCTGAGTTAGTGTATCTGATATTCCCTTCATGAGCATAGTTGTTTTTTTATTCTCATCCATCATGAACTTTATTAATGCAAGCATATTGGAATTAGTATCTTCCGCAGCATGCTTCTCTTTTAACAGTTCTATATTATTAACGTTCTTTGATGCAAGTTTCTCTAGCTCCATCTTTATTTCATAGAGCTCCTTTTCTAATATTTTTTTTGTTGCCATCAAACAACCTCAATCACTTATTTATCATGTCTTGTTCATGATTCGTCTTTTAATGAATCATGATTGAATCATAAATATTATAATAAGATAGCTATTTAAAGCTTTTGATTTTACGTTATAGTATATAGGGATTAGTGGAATTACAATTCATTTAATTTAAAAATACTTTTAAATAGATATTAATCTATATGAACTAATTCAAAATTAAAAATCAAACAACTATTAAAAAGTGAAAATATGCAGGAAGTATACATTAATGCACAGCGCATAAAAAGAATGCGTGAAATGCCAGAGATAGTAAGTACGATAGAAAAACGTACAAAATCTAAAATAGAAATCAGCCCTACTAAAGATTTTGTCACTATCGAATCTAACGATGCAGTTATGGAATTTTCTGCGGCAAATATAATTACGGCTTTTGGCAGGGGTTTTGACGTGCAAATTGCTCTGCTTTTACTCAGTGATGATTATTATTTTTCATATATAGATTTAAGGCAGATATTTGGTAATAGCAGTAGATTGCAGCAGATAAAATCAAGAGTTATTGGAGAAAACGGAAGAACAAAATTATATATTGAAAGCGTCAGTGGAGCGCATTTAAGCATATATGGACACACAATAGGCTTTATAGGCATGATCGAGCAAATAAATGAGGCCGAAACAGCAGTAAGAACATTAGTTGAGGGTGGAAGTCATAAGCTTGCATATCAGAGAATGGAGGCCAGCCACAGAAAACACAAAGATTATACACACATATTCAAATAGTTTCTTTTTGATATGAAGTGGTATTTTAGTTGATTAGTATGGATTCTTCAGAGAATATTGTAAAAGAATTTAAAGAACATTCGATATCGGAATTCTTCAAAAAGAACAGGCAGATGTTAGGATATTCAAGTATGATAAAATCGCTTGTAACAGTTGTGCACGAGTATGTTACAAATTCTCTTGATGCATGTGAGGATGCTGAAATACTACCAAATATATCTGTAAAACTAAATAGGGCCGGGGATAATAAGTATATTGTTATAATATCAGACAATGGGCCAGGTATACCAAAACAAATTATCGGAAAAGCTCTTGCTATGATACTTGCCGGTACAAAATTCCACAGAAATGTACAACAAAGAGGGCAGCAAGGCATTGGAGCGGCTGGGTGCACGCTCTTCGCACAAACAACAACGGGCAAACCTATTCGTGCAATATCGGGATTGGAAAATGGCAGGGCATTTTCATGTAGCATTGGTATAGATACAATGCATAATAAACCCATCATTAACGATATAATTGATTTAAAGGATATTCCACGCGGACTTACAATAGAAGGAGAATTTGCAATGGTAAAATATGACACTAGCGATCATAGCGTTTTAGAATATTTAAAGAGAACCGCATTATCCAATCCACATGCTCAAATAGTATTTATAGACCCGGACGGAAAGGAGTTCTCATTCCTTAGATCAGTTGATAAAATCCCTGAAAAGCCAAAAGCTGCAAAATTACATCCTTTAGGGTTATCAGTAAATGATCTGCTTGAGGAGGCACATTCTTCAAAGGAGGATATGATATCTACATTTCTATCTAATAATTTTTCAAGGTTTAGCCAGGGTAAAGTAAATGAATTAAAGGAGCTGTTGCCAAATATTAATATTTCAAAAAAGCCAAAAGAACTGCAATGGAATGAATCGGAAATGATAGTAGATGCATTTAAAAAAATGAAATGGATATCGCCCGAGACAGCCCATATAATACCTATAGGGCATGCACAGATAGAATTGACTTTAAAGAATATATTAAACCCAGAATTTATGCACGTGATAGAAAGAAAGCCAAAGGTTTTCAAAGGTGGCTTTCCTTTTATTGTAGAGGCTGCAATAGCATATGGGGGCAACGCAGGAAAACAGCTTGAGGAGGGTTATACAGGTAACATATTAAGATTTGCAAATAGGGTCCCATTGCTCTTTGACAGCGGAAATTGTGCTATTACGGAGGCTGTTAGGAGTATACAATGGAAACGATATAATATAGACATGGATGTGCAACCCGTTAGCGTTTTCGTAAATATATCTTCTGTTCACATACCATATTCTGGAGTTGGAAAAGAATCTGTGTCGCAAGAGGAAGAGATTATAGAAGAAATAAAACTTGCCGTTATGGATGCTGCACGCGGATTGCAACATTTTATACACAATAAAGAAAAATTAAGTATGTATGCAAACAAATACAAAACAATAATGAGGTACACTGGGCAATTATCAAAAGATCTTGCCTCACTAACTGGTAAAAAACCAGACGAAATACGCAGCACACTTGAAAAAATTGTTGCTAAACATTATTCGCTTGAAAGTAATGTAAATGATAATAAAACGCAAAATGCAACTGAAGAGGATATTGAGAGGGAAACAGATTTTAAAGAGTCAGCTGATTAGATTATGGTCTTTTCAGGCTTATCTGCATCCATAAGCTTTATCTCTCCATAACTTATATATAATTTCAGCCTCTGAATATTAAGGTCCACCATACCAGATATTTTTTCGTTGAATTCATTAAGCCTATCACCATTTATAAATGCGAGATATGTTTGCGCATTCTCGTATAATGGCATATTTATGAATTTGCTTGTGCTTGAATAAATAATAACGTATATTCTCTCTCCTTTTATGGTCGCTATTATATCAGCTGCGCTGCTGGTATCCATCTCATTTATTATATAACCATGAGAAACAAACCATAATCTTAATTTTTTAAACGTGGCGATATATTCAATGTCATGCCCAGAGCGCTGCACCCAATCTATTGGAGCGTATAGGTTATCATATTCTATAAGCTTGCCAGATTTTTCTAATTCTTCCACCAAAAGTTCTACATTCTGATAGGTAAGCGATAGCGGCACATTATTATCACGTATATTATTTGCTATTGCTGTTCGTATCTCCTCTATGTTTAAAGGCATGTACTTCCAATGGTAATATACGTTAAGTCTATCGAACGCATTTATTATATCCTTACTTTTTATCACAACATTTATGCTCTTTTGTTTTGGTATTGATGGGACGTCAACATAAAAGTCATCACGTATTGGATCACGTACGAATACGACCAAAATTATGACAATAATTATTACTATGATTACATAAAGATCTCCGGACGTTAGACTTATGTTTATTGCAGGATTGTCGATTTTAAACGGAAACTTTGAGCCTAGCATATTTATATCAAATGAAACATTCCCATAAGGCTCCTTGTAATTCTGAGGCAGTTTATAGAATATGAGGCCATCGGTTATTCTACCAGATTGCGAGTAATTATTAGTCATATTTATTGTATAATTTATATTATTCAATTGCTGCTGGTTCATTGTTAGATATAATAAGAATGTACCATTTGTAAAGTTAATATTTAACGGCGTTATCTGAATTGGAGGCACATAAAGCAGCGCAGTACCATAGTTATATCCAGAAAAACTTACCACTGAAAATTGATAGTTGCCAGGAGATAAATTAAATATCTCATTTTGTATGAATGAAAAATTGCCTGAGGATTTTATATAAGGTAATGGATGGGAGTATATCGTTGTACCATTCTGATTTTTTATATTTATATTTGGCTGTATAATCTGCGTTATATTTGAGTGTGTAAATATAGTTATGTTTATACCATTTAACTTTTCAGGTATGACATATCCAGGCATAGATATTGTCCCATTAAATATATATTTTGAATTATAATAAATGTAATAGTATTTGCTCCCATTAGGTATCAAATAAGCTTTGTCTGTATATAGTTCTATTCGCGCATACGAATTATTTAGAAGCGTAGTTGGACTCTCGTTATAGCGCAAATTTGTTGAAGTTAAAAACAGCCCAAGCTTTCCGTCGCCGGTGACATTTTTGTTTGAAATATGATATTGTCCGGAGCTATATATTGGCAACCAGAAGAGCTCTGATGTTCCCTTTGATAATGCAAGCGATAGATTATTTGTGCTCCACGTATTTGGATAATTTGGTATTGCTATAAATGAACCATTTAAAATATTTATATAATCAGCAAGCCAGAAATTATTTCCTCTTGTTAATACATATGTGGCATTCTGAAAGAACATATACCCCATGCTGCTATTAAATAATGACTTATAGAAGCTCTGATTTCTATAAGGTTCTGCACCCATAGCCAATTGGTATGGCTGCTCCTTATTTATAACCTGTATGCTACCAGGTAGTACCATATAATTTAACGCGCCGCCAACATAAATTAAACTAGTACCACGCTCCATCAATAATTTGAAAACGGTCATATTTTCTGAAACATTCTGAAATAATTGAGATGGTAAAAATCCAGTGGGTGAAATTAATATTGAATTATTGCGGATTTGTGTTAAATTGTCTGGACTTATAAGCAAAAGATTTGACACATTTCCTATCACACCATAACTTACAAGATCATTTGCAAGTGCTGCTCGCAATGTATTGAAATTATTACAGTTTACACATTCATTTGATGCATTTAACAAATATATGTTACGGGGTATTGGCTCGGAGTATATTGATCCATTAACAAATAAGTTAGATTCATTTTTATAATTATAATTGATAATAAAATAGGGTACAAGATATTTGCTCTGATTATAAAAAAGTATATTATGATAGTTGATATAGCCATTAAGACCGTATGTATAGTGCGCAGCCCCATGTGTTATGCTACTCAAAATGCTATTTATATAGATTGACAGATAGGCAAACACTATTATTATTGCAAGCACTGCGACTATAATCAATATATTTTTTGGCTTTTTTATATCAAATCCAGCCATGCTCAATACTCACCATCTTTTTTCTTACCTGAAAATGCTTTCATGAAAATAGCCGTAACGAAATTATTTTTCTTTGTATTTATTTTTTTAACTATCGTATATATTTTTACATTCCGCGCGTGCTTTTTTATTTTTATGTTATATATCATCAGCTCAGCCCTTAGCCTCTATATAGCCAGATGTTACCATCTTATTTAATATCTGCTCTACACGCGGTTGCACAACTTTATAAGTTTTGGAAAATTCATTTATGTCTATAGTGTTATCATGGGACTCTATCCAATCCTGTACTATAACCATTAAAGACTCATCCGAATAGTTTTCAAGTTCTTTTAACCTGCCCTTTAGCTGCTCGTTTTCCGTATTTAACCTCGCAGATTCTACGGTCAAATTTTTATTTGAGCTGCTCAGTTCAACATTTAAGCGACGCATCTCTCTGTACTCTGCAAGCAATGAATCATAATTGTTGAAAAGCACGCTATAGTTCTTGGACAATGATGATACGGTATCGTCTATTGCAGAATCTATATACTGAAACAAACTTACAGTATCTATTATGAATATATCTGTTATCAGCGATATAATTCCTATAAAACCCCTTAAAACATGCAGCTTTCTTAGCTTCTCGCTGGAATCTTTTAATATTGAATAATCAACCTCAACATTGCTATTGCTAAATTTTATTATTTGAAATAGAAATGGCTTCTTTTGTATGTCCCTACTCTCCACATAATATAGCATTATTCCATTTGGGATCTTTTTTAATGAGAAATTTTGCAGCGTAGATAACCGCCTAGAGAGATCGTCGAAACTTCCTTTCATTGTGCCACTAAATGAAAACATGTCAACATTTGGCTCTATAACGCCAATATTTTGATCAGACATAGCATCAACATTAAGACAAATTAAAATTTATTAAACCTCTGCTTTTTCTTTATAATCTCATTCTTTGATATGTGTTTATTAGCATCGCTTATTTTTAGGGCTGGTAGATAGCTAATAAGTGAAAGCACATACATAAATATTATAACAATTATCCCGTAAAATAGCGCAACCAGATTGCCGCCAGAACCTATCATTAGAAATATCGCAAATATTATACCTATTCCGATATATGCTGCCTGTTTTTTAACAAACCCCTTTCTTCCCTTGTTATATTTTATATAGCAGTCCTTGCATACCACAAGCCTATAATTTCTGTATTTATGCAAAATCTTTCTATTAAAAAAGCGTATAGCATCTATTACATAATCATTTTTTACATCAATGCCATCTACTGCCTTTCCGCACATTATACATCTTGATTCATTAATATTTTTTCCCATTTAAATCAACTATTGTCCAGCGTTGCTTCGTACAATTTTCCAGTCTCATTAATTATGCGCTGCTCGTCTATTTGATTCATTATCCTATGTATGCGTATATCACTCATGCCAAAGCGCCTGAATACATTTTTTATTCTATCACGATTAATACCCATCTTTTCAAGCGTTGACGCAAGCGTTATCGCGTTTATATGTCTGTGGCTTTTTTCCATCATTGAAAATAAACTAGCAATATTCTTCTCAGATAGGCCCAGATTAAGCAAAACTCTTCTTAGATCCAACCTGTTTATTGAAAACGTATTGCTATCATCCATTCTTACCCACCCTTGTTATTATTCTAGATATTAATGAATCATCAATGCCAAGCCCTTTTAAAAAGCGCACCATATCGTTGCTATTCATACCAAATTGCCTAAATAGAACAAGAAGATCTATTATGCCCACATTCCTGCTCTTTTGATCAAACTCTCCGATTATTGCATTAATATCTTCCGCAGAGAACTTGTACTCTATTAGTATGTTCTTAAATTCATTTGTCTCGAATTGGTACTCCCGAGATATTATGTTTGCCGCTATTTCGGCTTGCGTTAATATACCATTTAGATCAATATTGTATACGGAAAGTGGCTCCTCCCCATAGATTTTTTCCAATATAAATGTCTCTGGAAAGCGTATTGCAGTCTGAAATGCCATCTCTACAGCAGCCTGCCCTACACCAAATTTGGTTATTTCGGATCTTATAAAATCTGAAAAATTTAATGAACCCTGTATATAATTTATGAACTTCTCAAATTTTATTCTTAATATAAATGTTGTGCCTACATTTGAGAATATTGCCTCGTTTATATCGGTAGGATTTTGAGACGCAACAATTAATCCAAACTGATATTTTCTTCCTTCCCTAACTATTGTTATTGCATCGCTTCTATTATCGCTAGCCACCTTCCATGCCTCATCAAGCACAACGATAGTCTTTAGCCCTTTGGATTCGCTCCATCCCTCAAAACGCATTTTCTCTTTTAGTGTTTGTAATATGAAAAGAGCGGCTAGAGCCCTGAAACGCTCGTCTGGGAGACCGGATAGATCTATATCTACAAGACCTGAAGATGCTAACTGACCTAGATCTATAGTGCTTTTCCTAGCAAAATAATCCTCACCCTCACGCGCGAACTGCCTAAGCCTATATATAGCATTTTCAAGCTCTGCAGGATATTCATACGTGCCATCCTGCAATTTTTCCTGAAACAGCGTTATAACATCCTTTAGCGTTGGGGCCTCTTTTCCTGCGAGCGGCTTTTCGGATACATTAAATCCCATATTGGTATATGCCTGCTCTATCGCCTCCTCTGTAAGCCTCTTCTGCTCAGGAAAGTCTGATATATCAGTCAACAACTCAAATGAGTTCATTATCTGCTTAACACGATCTAACGGCTTCATTCCAGATAAATCCATTATATTTATGTATGCGCCCTTTCCAAGAGAGACAATAGTGCCACCACTCTGCTTTACCCATGCTTTATACTCGCCTGCCCAATCAACTATTACCGCACTTGTACCCCATACATAATTTGCACGAACAAGAAATGTCTTTACAAAATAGCTCTTTCCTGATCCTGTTATACCGACAATAGCTATATGGGGATTTGTTAAATTGGCATATGTCCAAGTAAATGGAACCTTAAACATCTTTGTAGTTCCTATATACACAGATTTTAGAGGATCGCCAATTAGTATATTTGCTGGAGGTTCTGGCGGACGCGTAACGAATACTCTCTTTGCTATTTCATTGCTCATTATATTTTGAAATTTCATTAGTGTCATTTTATCAACCCTGCAAATCAAAATAACCAGCAGCCTGTATATAATTTGTCGGCAGCGAGAATGTAAAATTAAACAGTGTATATAATTCTCTACCTACAACGCGTATTAGTTGTATATCCATAGAACTCATTGCAACCTGCAAACGCTCTATTTGCGCAGATAAATTATCCAGAGCGGATTTCTCAGTAACTCCAACTGATGCTGTCTCTATATACATAATTGTGGATATAGGCTTCTCGCCATGTGATAACCGATCCATCTTTGCTTGGAGTATATTTATTTTCCTCTGTACATCAACAATTCCCATCTCATTTCCCTTTGTATTCTGCATCATTCTTGACATTTGAAATTCTTGATAGGAACGTTTTCCCTCAAGCTCATCCCTTGCCTTCTGCACGTCTCTCCCAGTTGAGAGCACATGAAATTTAAATGGAAAGTCAATGCTCGAAACTGCACGCTCCCAAACATCTGGAGCATTAACTATTTTTTGCTGAACTTCCTGATCGCTAAATTCCTGCTTAAACTCATATGGGTATAGATTTGCGGTTATATACCCAGTCGCATAATATAATTCACCTACATGTTTAATTACAGCCTCCTGATTCTTTGAGATAGTATAACCTTTTACCGGCTCGAAGATTATGCCAAGCCTGCCCATAACCAATGGAAATATTAAAAAATCAGCCCAATTTAGTATAGCTATTATGGCAAGTGCTATCACTATAAAAAATAATATAATATAAAAAAGAAGACCAGGAGCTGCATACGGAGCCATTGCAAGAGCTATTAGAAGCACTACCGATGTTACCGCCATATATATTATACTCATCTCATCCATTCTGCTCACCTGAAATATTTGCATTTATTTGCTTTCTTACATTCGAATATGGTATCAAATGATCTGGCTCTATTACCTTTAACATCTCATTGCCCGTTATTATAGAGGTTGTTATTCCAAGCGTGCTACTTATTCCTGACATTAGATCTCTTGCGCGCTGCTGCACAATGCTTGTCGCCTCATACTCTTTTGTTCCTGAGGCTGATACCGATGCGTATAGCATAAGCTCAAACGACTGCTCAATAGACATTCTCTCCATCATATTGCGCCACATCGTAACCCTTCCCTTTGCATTATCAAGCTCATGCTGTGATGCATTTTTTTGCGTCAATTCTATTATCTCATTCTCCGACATATTAAGGCTATCTCGTATGCTTGATAAGTATGCCTCCTTGTCCATTACATGTAGCTGTGTCGAATATCGCACAGGCTCAGTATTTATACTTATTAAACGCCCTATTTGCGCCCCAAAACTTAATTTTTCATCAACAGACATTTCTGTTGCAGATCGATAAAGTGGAATTAATATGAAGGTAGTTGCAATGAATTCCTCACCTATCTTTCTTACTATTGCATCATTGCTACCAGCAATCCAATATGGTTCCTGCACGTCTAAGGTGATATTTTTTTTGCGCTGCTTAAAAAGAGGCATCATTATATATGTATAGTATCTTGTTGCAAATGCAAGAACATCTAAAAATATCGCTAGTATGTAAATTATTATTTTTATAGGATAAGGCAGTATCTGCGAGGGTATTAATGCTCCAGCTATTATTAGCGCAAATGCCGCTATAATTAAAATACCAAATAAGAAGATTTTCTGGTCCATCAAAGTCCATTATATATCAGAAGAAATATTTAAAAGAGTATTTAACTACGCCGTGCGCGATTGCCGATATAAAATCCAGGCACACAAATGCTTATTTTATATGAACGCACGCAATCTTCCACTTGATTGGCCTGCACCTGACATAAAATTGGAAATTTGCACCGAGAAGGCATATGATATACCTATTATCAAGAATGGATAGAACAACATCATGAGCCATAATCCATTCATTGCGGTCTCAACATTGCTAAGTTGCAGCGCGAGTGGGCTATTTGGAGATATAGAATTCAATATACTTGCAGATCCATTGCTAAATCCGCTTATTTGCGTTGTTGCACTCGCCATATCTTTATACATTGTAGGAGCGGTAAAATAAAACGCCACTGCAAAAAGTGCGGGCATTACAAAATAGAATGCCATTGCTATTGCTATCATCATGCTGCCAAGCGCACGTGTTGGGAATATTGCACGAAGTATAACACCAGGAACAAGAAAAACAGGTATTGCAGCAACTGCAAAAAATAACATAAGATAATATTCTGCATATATTGCTATTATGCCCTCTGCCAAAAATACGCCAAGGACCTCTGCTGGCTCTATAAAAAATATATCCAATGGTAGCGCAACAAGGTTTAATATATTACCAACCTCAGTTCCCGCTGGAGGAAATGCGACGGCTATTTTTATTGATGCATAATACGCATCCAACATAACCACATGGTATAATGATGCAAACAATAACTCAGCTTGCTGTATTGTACTTAACATAAAATGAAATGACGTGGCAAATGGATTTATAGGACCCACAAATATTGATGGCAATAAGCCAAATAATACCGCCGCCACATACAAAAATATTCCTACTATTATTGCGCTTGCAATAGCCTCATATAGTTCGCCTGCACCAAAATTCCTTATGCGATCATTCTTTGTCGCCGCACCTACCATAAATATTATTCCCGCTATTAAAAATGAGATTAACACAGCTATTAATGCCAATGGCAATTGACCTGTCCAATCGGTGTATAACTGCTGGTTTATTGGACAATACCAAGGTGTATCGGTCTCTACTGTTTGCTGTATACCCTGCTGCAATAATCCACAACCGCTTGTTGATGTAGTTGATGCAGCTGCCACATGCATAAAAATAGTTGAGAGTAGCATGATTATTAATCCAGACATCAAAACAATTTTTTGTTTATAATTATTTTTCATTTTTCACACCAACCCTGTTATAAGATCCATGAAGCTTACGCGTTCACCTATCGCTTTTGAAAAATCCATAACGAATGAATCGAGTATAGTAAAATTTAGAAATGGTATAAACGTAAGACCCGCAAAAACAAACCCCATAGCCTCAAGCAGCAGATATATCTCACCCATTGCGGATTGATATGCCTGCGACGCAGAGACTGTTATCGCCTGAAGATTTGCACCAGTATTTGCAGCAAAATTATTAGTGCTCCATATAGTAATAAGGTTAAATAGGGCAATTGAGACATTTAATACCATATTGCCAAACGCATTCAGCATGCCTTGAAGATTTGTAGGATTGTTTAATGTTGCAAGAAGTCCGGTTGATATAAATCCATAGGTAATTGTAACAAGCAGCGGGTATATTATTCCAAGACCTACGCCTAATGCTATCATCGTCCCGCCAAAGCTTCTACTTATCCCAAATATCCAAGCTATTACACCTATAGATATAAACAGCGATAATAGTAGCGGCGCGGCTGATATTATAAGCATCTGTACCTGATTTAAAAGCAATCCAAGTATTAATGCTTCAAGCACAACTGAGGTCATATCATCTATTGATTTTGGGGCAATTGAACTCACCTCGCTTTTAAATCCGACATTGAAAACATCTGATGGTATATTAGGTGCAATGCCAACACCCGGAATAAGCGCCTCCACATATGTTAGATAGTATATAGTCTGCATGAGTGTTGTTGCGGAAGTGGTAAATGTTGAAAGATCGCATGCTGATGTGTTAAATAGTGTATTAACATTGCTTGATCTGCAGGTACTTGGAAGTATGCCAGCAGAATTTAATGCACCTGATGGATTTGATAGCAATAAAGGAGTTAACCAGACGAATACCAGTAAAATTATAATGCCAATTAATGCTTGGTATATTTGAGTCTTTGCCCAGTTGAGACCATTATGGCTGCCTATTACATTGCTTAGCATATAAACAAATGCCGCTATTAAAAAGACAATCATTGCGGCAATTAATGCAAATGTGTATGAGCCCGTAAATGTATTATTAAATAATTCAGATAGTGCGGATGTGAATAATATTGCACTCTTTAGGTTATTAGTGCTAGATGCAATGCCCAGTATCGGCATAAGCAGCGCTATAAAAATAAATGGCAGGATATATCTTTTATATTTAATTTCCATCATAGCACCTTTGAGAGCGTACTCTTTGATGACAGACTTGGCGCGCCAAGGAAATCTCCCATCAATTCGGTGAAATCAAGCGAGATTATAAGTGATAATACCAATGCGAATATTGTATATATAACAGGTTCTACAGTTCCCTGTATTATTGTGTATATAAGATTAAATCCTAAAACACCTGCAACATTCTTATATATATTTATTACAACAGCTAGAGGTATTGTAACGCCGCGCAGTACTCCAGAGGATGCTAGCGTGTCCATACTTGAAACAACCTTATCAAAATATGACATTGATGGACTTATTGGTGTATATGCACCCATCATTGCACCTAAAAGTATAGGAAATAGCATATAAAACCCTATAAATAACGCAATTAACGAGCCTCCAGCAACACGCGTCCATGGAACAGCTCTAAATATAATTCCAAGGTACAAAAATACGGGAAATATTGCATATATAACGCCCAAAACTATTATCAGTGCTATAAGCAATGTTGCAAGCATGGTCACAAATTCAAGCATCGTATTTAATAGATTGCTCTCAAGTCCATAGCCCACAAATGGCGAAAAGTTGAATCCGAAGAACCCAGGCTCTAGTTCCACATTAAAGCTACTTACAAGTTGCAGCTCTATATTCTGTATCAAAAAGTATGTGAATACATCATTATATACATTAAATGATGAACCCTCCAGTAAATTGCAATCGTTTATGAATGTTGTTCTCGTATTCAATGGGTTTATATTTACTAGCCCATTTGGGGTTAATGCTGCAAATGATCCAAATAGTATTAAGACAAGTAGTATCGTAACTGCTATCTCTCCAAATTCAGTCTTGCTAAAATTCATAAATTTGCTTATCTTTAACGAGTATCCAACAGCATATATGACACCTGATACGATAGCCATTGTAAGTATTATGAGCAATGTTGTAGAGAGAACGCCAGTAGGTATAGTAAGCAGCTCACTTTGAGGTATTATTGTACTGCAGAGCGTTGCAGTCGTTGGTAGCGTAGTAGCAGTATTTGTATAAGTTGTAATCTGAGCGCTTGCAACATTATAGATAAATGTCGATGCCAATAAAAGAAGCATTGCTAAAGAGAATGTCGCAACTATTCGTTTTCTTTTAATAGTAGCATTTGCCGCATTTATTTTTTTGCTCATATGATCATACCAAATTACCAAGTCCGGCCATTAATGTATCGCCGCCTAACAACCCAGACAAACCTATAATGCCAGATAGCGTTATTACAAGATTCATTATAGGAAGCCAATATGCTGGTATTCCTATTATACCATACGCGTTCATTATCATAAATAACATATTCTCTGAACTCTGTTCATTGCAAGCATTTGATAGATATAGTGATGGAACACCTGATGGAAGCGTACTCGTACTTCTTAAAAACATTAATACCGTACTTATTGATGAGGTTATTGGATTTAGAAATGTTGCAGTATTAGAAAGCTCACTGCTTAAAGACCCATATTTTGCGCCATTTGCAGGCCAACAATTATTTGTTGTTGCAATCGCTTGTAAACTTGGCTCTGAAAAGAAATTAAGATTATATGGAATGCTACCATCAAGCCCCGCCGGCAATTCTGTAAGCGTATTTGTGGTTGAATAATTTGTACCATACGCACTTCCTATAGGACCAGGTCCAGATAACGGATTATTATTTATCAGATTTGTAATACCAGTAATTGGATTTGTTGTGATCTGTCCTGTTGCCGTTGTAATCCCTGATGCTACATTTTGTACATTAAGAGAATTCTGATTGACTTGGCTATTTAATCCATGTCCTATCGTTAAATACTCCATAGAGAATATAAGGGGATAGAAGAATAATACGCCAATAGCAACTGCAATAAATAACCCTCCAATTTTTCGAGTATATGGGAATACCCTTGCAAGTATTCCGATAAATAGTAGATATGGCCAAATTTCTAACATTGTGGATATCAAAAGCAATTGACCTATAAATGATTCTAATGCTGATGTCAAAAGAACACCGAGCGTCCTCATTATATTATAAAGCATGCTAAAGCCAGCATAAGGTTTGTATGAACCAACCACGGTTAATAATGGTGGATTTACAAATGCGAGAGGCGGAAGCAAACAGGATAGTCCTTCACCTGGAGCACCTTGCAAACAGAATTCATACGTTGGCGATAGACCTTTTAAATAACCAATATATGAGTCCAGTACGAAATATGAATTTATATTTGTTGCAGTCTGATTTGTAAGATTTGCTGTTATAATACCAGTTGCTGCAAGTGGATAATTCAACGTAGATGAGAATGATGGCGCAATGTCCTGGGCATATATATAACTACATAATCCAGAAAATGATAATCCATTAATGCCCGATAGAAATGAGTACGTTGTAAGGCCAGTAGGATTTAATTTAAGTATGTTCAGATTACTATTTAATTCTAAATTCGCGCATGTTAATGTCATACTAGTAGGAGAAAGTCCGCTATTACCTAATGATGATACAAACGCACTTCCATATGTACCAAGCACGCCCACTATTATAACCATTATTATTACTGTGCCAACTAATTGATAAAATTCACTTATAGCGCCAGCCTTCCATTCTGAACTATTTATTATTGAGCTTATCATATACCATAACGATATAATCATTGAGTCAGCCAAGATCGCTATTAATATTATAGGTATAAATTGACTGCCTACGCTACTTACATCAGATGAGGTTATCACATAATTGCCAAGTGATATTATTCCATATAACATACTTGAAATATCTAACATATCATAAACCTCTCCAGAATGAACCGGCGCCATCTATTCCAGCATCAAGCGCTTTAGATAGACTCATTGCAAATGCCACCGTTATACCCATATTTAACGCAAATAAGAATATTCCTACAAATATAAATTGTGCCATTGTTGTTATTATAAAATTTGCCTCTTGTGGTATATTAATAGGATTTAAAAAGTGCGCAATACCCAAAGTGCTCGCGCTATTTAATAATGAGCTTATAGATTGTGTAGATAAGCCAAATGCTGATGGACCAGTTAATGTACTTGTTGTAGTGGATAAGAATGTTGATGGTATCTGATTGAATTGCAAGGTCTGCTGCAAATATGTATATGTAGGGTTTGCAGGTGAGTATAACCAATTAACAATTACGCTATCAAGCCCTATAGTAAGCGGATATATCAAATAAAAGGCTATAGCTATTGCAATCAATGCATTAGCTGCAGTCCTAAGGCCCCCACTTGTACCTATATATGCAATAGATCTGACAATAAGTGCGACTGGTAGCACTATAGTAAACGCGGTATACTGTATCAGCGGAAGCAGTATATATTGCAAAAGCAGCATGCCTATTACTATTATAAGAATTGGAGAGAACACTGATACATACAAAGTGGCTAAGAAATTATATGGAACAGACAGATTAATGCCAAAATTTATCGATGCGCCTAAGATAGCGCGCGTCTGGAAAAAATCAAATGAATTGCCTATAACATATAATATTCGTGCATCTATACCATATACAATTGATGTTGTATATAAATAAGATAGCAACTTCAACCCCGTATTCATGCTCAGATTTTTGAACCTATATAATATTCTGAATACTGTATTGGATTTAATGAACTCTTTACAAGACTCTGGCTAATTGAAGATGAAATATTGCAAGCTGTTACGGCAGACCCTAATAGTATTGCAATTATAACGACGCTTATAACAAGCTGTACAATTTCAGATTTTACCATTTCACGTATTTTAGATCGAAGTGATGATGAGAAAAATCCTGATAATATATATAATATTGCAACGATTAAAAATGCGGTCAATATTATTAATAATGATGGCTCTAACCAACTACTTACATATGTTGATCCCCCATACAGTGCACACGTATCTATCATATTATCATGCCAGTTTCAATCTGCCGATTCCGAGCTTTATGCTACCACCTAACATCTTTGCTATGTTCTGTGTTATGGTAAATCCTATTATAATATCGAGTATGCTAAGTATAAATTGGTATATTAAATTTATATACATCTGAGAGGTTATGAAATTAAGCGCAGGGTATACACTAGTTAGGCTTGATATTCCTGCGACAAACCCACTAAGAGCATATTGAAGATTATTCGTCAATGGCTGACTATTTGGCATGCTTGATAGATATGACTGCGTTGTACTAACAGCGCTATTTAAGAACCCACAGGTTAGGCTTGCTGATGCTACCCCATTTGTTATTGTAGCACAATTAAATGGCGGGGTTGTTCCTGTCTGAACTGGCGGAGCTATAAAATTTGTAAGCGGTAAATTCATTAACAACAATAGCGCCGGATATACAATTGCAGTACCAATGCCCAACGCTATTAGTGTACCGCCTATCGATCTTAGAAGCGGTATAGATCTAAGTATTATTCCTGCAGGAAGCAATACTGTAAGCCCTGCAATTACCACATATGGAAATACATCAACCTCAACCTGAAATAGAATTAACATAGGTAAAACTACAACCTTTCCTATATCTGTTGTAAGCCCTGCATCTGGGATATTAGTAGAGCCAAGAACACTGCTCGTATAAAGATTCTCTTTTACCCCAAAGTCTATTGAACCTATATAAAATTCTGGCAGTGGCAGTACCGGAATAGGCACATATAATGATACTGTTGTAGTCTTTAGAACGCCAAGACCGTCATATAGTCCGAATAATCCTATCAACGAAGCATTTACATCATTTAATTCGGCGCCCAGATACTGCACCTCCACTGCGTTATACATAGCTTCTGTAGTGGTTGTAATTTGATTTATGCCATTTAATGGAGCAAGATTTCCTACGGAAAAATCGCTTATGGCTATATTGCCCATTATTATGATCACAGAAAATACGACCACGACAATTATTATTGATTTTATCGTTTCGCGTATCTCCCCTTTATACCAACCTTTTAGAGATGGTATATTAAACATAGAATCTAGTATGTAAGATACTGCAATAAGAAGAAATGAAAGTAATATGCCAAGTAATGAAAGCGCAACTGCACTGGTAAATGCACCTGTTGCTATTGCCTCGGTTAATGTTGTTGCTATATACTGAGTACCAGAAAGCGTTGATGTAAATAAATACTGTGTATTTACCTTTGCGGCTGATGTTATAAATGGTATAAATAGGAGTATACCAAAAAGAAAGAGAAAAATAACATAAAAATGAAGCCGCATACTATCAGATATTACTTATATAATTAGATATAATAATATATCCCACATTGAGAATATTTCAGTGCCGCATTATCGCAAATCTTTTCATATACATCTGGCTCTGAAGCACAACAAGAAATGGCAATATTACAAATGCATTAAATATGAGCATCGCATATCTTGATATTGTAGTTCCGGTCAATACTATGAAAATAAAATCAAATATTGTTAATGCAAGTATTGCTATTACAAGCCATACAAACACATAATCAAATCGTTTAAAGAAGAAATTTACACCAGACCTTATAGCAGGAAGCACCCTATGCTCGTCTATAACAATTGCGCTTGGAGCATAGAAAAATATTGGCAGTAATAATATGCCAACTATTGCTGTTGCAACACCTGATATGCCATACCCATATGTTGCTATGTTAACCAATATTATTATAGCAGAATATAGTAGCAGAACAATGAATACCCTACTAGTATAATGCTCTATTCCCTTAATTACCTCCTCTTTTATCTTTGTATGCGTTCTTGTATGCCTTACAAGTATGTTTATTGCAACTATTGCAAAGCTGAGAAATAACAATGAAAAGAATAGCGCGGCAATTATAACCGACGTGCTGACTATATTAAGATTTGTAAATATGCTTGATGTTCTTATAAATATCGCCCCTGCATCATTAAATGTTGGAAGCGATGCGAATACAGGTATTAAAAATGCGATTATAAATGCCACTGAAAACAGAAATATAAGCTCTAAATTCTTTATATAGAAATCTATCGAGTGTTTTATTACATTTACCACGTTATCACAACAGTTGCACTAAGATAGATTCAATCTAAAGATATAAAAAGAATATTAATAATAAAAAAAATGAAAAAGAGTTTATCAGATGCCGAATGGACTAAAATCCACTCAGCAATCCTCCGATATTACCGCATTGTGCTGTTATCTGCGCTGCAGTCTGCCCTGTTATCAACTGTAGTATGTATGGAGCTAAGAGAGCTATTATAACACCCACTACGCCTCCTAATATCATACCCATTCCATAACCTTGTAGGGAACCCTTTGATTGGCTAGGCATCACATGAGAACCAGCGTATAGCGCCGCACCCAGTATCATCAGAGTTAATCCCAATATGAATATTACAGTTTCAACATCTGAATATACTGTACATATTGCATTTAACGCGCCACCAACACCAGATTGTGTTCCAGTTCCGCCTATTATTATCTGTGACATACCAATACCAGAGATGTATCCAAAAAGGATCATCATTGATATTAGAATCTTGCCATATTTCGAACTAATAACTGCAAATTTTGCAGTTAAACTTTTCTTGGAGTTCATTTTTAACACCGTTTTAACATAATACTATGAATATACATAATATAAAAAGATTGTGTTTTTTACGTTATATAATAATAATTGAACTAAAATTTATTAATTTATTTTATTAGCTTTTTATATCTTTTTTACATACTTACTTATTATGTACATATTAGGTATATGGGATGGACATGATGCGGGCGCAGCGCTTATAGATGATGAAAATATACTCTTCGCCGCAAATGAAGAGAGGTACACACGAAGAAAACTGGAGATAGGTTTCCCAAAAAATGCCATAAATGCCGCTTTATGCTCAACAGGCATACCGATTGGAGATATATCTGATATTGCTTTTACTACTACAGAATTTTCAAAAACAATTGAACGGCTCTTTCCAGGCATACGAGAAAATTATTATACATTTAGAAGAAGAAAGGGGCACAGACCACAATTCGAACATTTAAGGCACAAAATAAAATACACAACAACAGGCATAGGGATAATGCCAGGATCAAATAAATTAAATAGCATGATACTTAGTAGCTATTTAAAACATATGGGATTTAAAGATTTCAAACTGCATATTGTCGAACACCACAACGCACATATGGCAACTGCTTCGATGACCTCTAATATGAGTAAACATATCGCAATTACTATGGATGGAGTTGGGGATGGACATTCTGGGAGCATAAGTATTGTAGATAATAGGGATGTGGAAAAAAAAATCAGCATACCCGCAAGGGATTCGCTTGGCATTTTCTTCGAACAGGCAACTAACATAATAGGCATGCGCGAGCTTGAGGATGAAGGAAAAGTTATGGCAATGGCAGACTATTCATATCCATTTGAGATAAAGGATAATAAATTTATAGACTTCTTTATAGTGGAAGGTACACAGATAAGGGCGCGATATAACCCAAGAAAACAATATGAAATGTTAATGCGTATTGCATGGTCTATGCCGCGTGAGCAATTTGCATTTATGATACAACAACTAACAGAGGCGGCACTAGCAAAATTCGTAAGCAACTGCATAGATAGGTATGGTATACCAAATGTTGCACTCTCTGGTGGTATATTCTCAAATATTAAGGCAAACATGAGGATAAGAAAGCTTGACGGACTAAAACAGTGGTATGTATTTCCACATATGGGAGATGGAGGTATAGCACTCGGCGCTGCTTTATATACACGATTTACAAATCAGGGCTATTTTAATTATAAGTTATCAGCATACCTTGGCGACCAATATAGCAATGAATATACAGAGAAAATATTAAGATCTGAACGCTCATTTTCCTATGAATTACTAGATCATAAAAGCGCTGCAAAAAACGCATCAGAACTTTTGTCAAAGGGCAATTATCTGCTCTTATTTAATGGTAGAATGGAGTATGGACCACGAGCACTTGGCAATCGAAGTATAATTGCCCCGTCAGATTCAGAATACGTAAAAGAGCGGCTAAATATACACATAAAAAGAAGAGAATGGTTTCAACCTTTTGCACCCTCTATATTAGAGGAGGACATGAATAAAATTATAGAGTATGATAATAAAGGAATAGATAGATTTATGACTATGGCTTATGATGTAAAAGACGCATTTAAAACAAAATTAAAATCTGTGGTACATGTTGATGGGACTGCAAGAACGCAGATTGTTGGTGATGAAAATGCCAATTATAATGAGATATTAAAAGCCATAAAGAAAGATAGTGGAAATGGTATAGTGCTTAACACGAGCTTCAACATACATGGATATCCGATTGTAAGATCTCCAGAGGATGCATTAGAGATGATGAAAAAAAGTAGGACAAAATACATGTTTATAAATGATTATATGGTCATAAATAAACGGGGAATGTAGATGATTTTTTCTCAGGGAATCGATGAGTATATTTTTACAATAGGAATGCTTGTATCTTTTTTTGGCGTAGTTATTTCATTAATTGTGATAAGAAAAGAGATTATTGATACATTCAAAAAAATTGGTATTAAACGAATGCATCTAATTTTTGCATTTTTAATAATGGTGCTCTTTTTAATTATTGAATTATTTGTAGTAAAAACCACACAGCAGCTATTCTTTGATGATGTCATATACCAGGGCGGAGCTCAAATGTTATTGCATACAGGACAGGCATGGATGTGTAATTATGGAAGCCCAACAAACTGCATATCGGGCCAGATATTTCATGAACCGATAGGAACATCATTCTTGCTCGCCATAGGCTTTCTTTTTTTTGGCGTAAATAGGTATGTTGCGTTTTATGAGTTTATAATTATTGGAGCTATTGCAATAGTAGCACTCTTTGCCGCGGCAAGTGTATTATTCAAAAAACCCATATATGCGCTCTTTAGCGAATTATTATTTGCGCTCTCGCCATTGCTCTTAGTATGGGCTGCCCCTACAAATTCTGATATAGTAATGATGCTTTATTCAATTATTACATTCTTTGCGCTCCTTTTATTAATAGAAAAAAAAAGCATATGGACATGGGCGTTTATGTTATTTTCTTTTAGCGCGCTTACTTATACAAAAATCGATGCACTCATGTATTTACCAATATTTTTTGTAGTTTATGTGGCATTATCCAAAAAACCTCTTATCCCTACACTAAAAAAATATGTATTACATATAAAAAAAATCTTCAAAATTAACATCGATTTACGGTATTTTATACTAATTATATTATTTATTATTGGCATTGTTCCGTCGCTAATATATTTTTCAAGCCAATATAATAATGGATATGGATTTAACAATACGCAAATAGCAAATAGCTGCAGCAAATATAATACCCAACTGCACGTAACCGCAGCACTAGATCTTGCAAATTTTAATGCGAATGTATGCGCAAATGTTTTATTCTGGTTTAACAGCTACAGCACAATGAATGGCTATCCTATAATGCAACCATTATTTTTCACAGTACTTGGAATAATTGGGGCCGCATTAATGTTTTTAAAAAATAGGCGGGAGTTATTTGCATTAGGCATATGGTTTATAATCGTATTTTTAATATATACCTCCTTTTATGCAGGTTCAATATTATATGGAGTAGATTGGCGCTTCTTCCTTGCACTTATACCACTAGCCTCTTTATTTGGGGGATTTGCTATAGGCAGAATATTAGAAATAAAACATATACAAAAAAACACATTTGTCATATATGCTACTTTTATTGTGATTATAATTTTAATATTTTACTCTACTCTTTCTATGTACAATAACTTAGCAATAAGCCCTTCACATATAACACAGGCAAACAGTGCACGCTTCTATGAGAATTTTATATATAATAATTCTAATAAAATACCAAATGATTGCCTTGTTTTCAGTTTCGACCCTACATTGTTTAATATAAACAATAAAAGTTCACTCCAATTCAGTTATTTATCAAATATAAATGAAACCGAGTACAATTCATACATGAATGATAACAAATGCCTTGTTATAGATTATGGATTTTGGTGTTATACACCAGAGGGTAGCAGTATGTGCCAAAGCGCATTAAACGAATTTAATACCACAATACTAGCTATGGCAACAGACAACTATACAACACAGCGATTCTCCATATACCAAATAAATAAATTTAATTGAAAATATTTGACAGTATCGTTTTAAGTATTTTATACCCATCATAAAAACTGCGCAACTTGCCAACGCCATGTTCCCTTTTTTTCTCATAGCTTGGCACTTCTAATATATGCATATTAAACTTTTTCGCAAGTATATTTATCTCTGTTTCTATTCCGAATCCGCGCTCATTTAGATGCATTTTTTTCACTGCACGTTTGGAAAAACTCCTATAACCATAACATAGATCAGTATATTTCGCGCCATATATTAAGTTAACTAACAAAACAAATGCCCTATTCCCAAAACGCCGCAATAATGGCATGTCATCAGAACCCCCGCCTAAAAGAAATCTAGAACCCATACATATATCGTATCCTGCCTCTATTCCCGCAATTAATATTTTCAATTCTTTTGGTTCATTAGATAGATCCGCATCCATTGATATTATTATATCGCCTTTAGCATAATCAAATCCTTTCCTTAGCGCGCTGCCTTTGCCTATTCTATCGTATATTACTGTGGCCCCAGCCTTTTTCGCAATTTTATCAGTATTATCTGGTGAATGCCCATCAACCACTATTATCTCGTATTTATAACCTTTCAACACATTTCTTATTCCTTTTATAGCCTTGGCTATATTTTCACTCTCATTTAAAGTAGGTATAACAATGCTTATCAATTCAGACATGCTGATAGTATTTATAAACAAGAAAAGTATAAATATATTAGAAAATAACAACTAATTGATATTATGGCTGTTGAAAGAATGCTTGGCCTTGCGGCAACCGCATTAAAATCCAATTTTACACACTTATCACTTCCTTATAAATTAAATTTTTCAATTACATACCTATGCCAATCTCGATGTTTGACATGCAATATATGGCAAATAAAACCTAAAAATGAACTGGGAATTGATGAAATAAATAAAATTGCAGAAAAAAACAATTACTTTAAATGGATAGAAATTACTGGCGGAGAGGTATTTTTAAGAAATGATATTGTTGATATCGCGCGTACGTTTTATAAAAATTCCAAACGCTTATACATAATGACTATGCCTACAAACTCGTTATGTAATGCGGATATGGAAATATCTAAAATAGAGGAAATATTAAAGCTTGGCATACCACGCTTTGCAATAACATTAAGCCTTGATGGGTATAGAGAGCTGCATGATAAAATAAGAGGAGTAAATGGCAATTATGACAGAGTAATAAACATGTATAAGCGTCTTTTGCAATTAAAAACAAAGTACAAAAATCTTTATTTTGTTTTTGGTTACACATTAAGTTCTATGAATCAAGGAAAATTCTTTGAAACATTTAACGCAGTAAAAAATGATATTCCAAAAATAAGATATAATGACTTTCATATAAACCTTGGCCAAATATCTAGCAATTATTATAGAAATGATCATATGCAAATTACGCCCAATTCAAATGCGGTATCTGAAGAAATATCCAAAATAGTAAGAGCACGTGAAGGTCAATTTAGCGCAATACAGATAATTGAAAATACATTTCTCAAAAATCTTTCTAAATATGCTGCTACAGGAATTCCACCGATAAAAAATAGGAGCATTGAGGCATCAGTATTTCTTGATAGCTACGGAAATTTGTATCCATCTATAATGTGGGATTTAAAATTGGGGAATGTCCGCGAAAATAATTATAGTATAACGGATATTTTAAATAGTAAGGCAGCAGTTGATGCGAAAAAAATTATCAGTGATGGAAAGGACCCTAAACATTGGACATCGTGTGAGGCATACCAATCTATAGTAGGGGATATTCCAAGCATTTTTAGCAGATAAATTTTTGGAAGAAGTTTTAGTCTAGCTCATACCTATTAGAAATACACCCACAGTAATTACTGCAAGCCCAATCCATCGCAAAATAGGTATTTGCTCTATAAAGTTTGCAAATATGAAGGCAAATACATATGACAAACCACCTATACTATATGCCCATGTCAAATGTGTTCTGCTAAGAACGTAAAAATATATTCCTGTAGAGAGTATATAAAATAACACACCTAAAAGCAAATACAAATCTAAAGTATATGATGAAAAAGAAAACGCATACTTAAATAAAAATTGCCCTAACGCACTCATAAGTGCGCCAAATATGAGCATAAGTATATTAGTGGTTTTTGTTTTCATTTCTATCACTACAATGATATACCCACAATAATTATACCCACAAATATTAAGGCCACCCCGATAAGCCTATGCACCGGGTATTTTTCTTTAAGCAAAATTCCACTTAACATAAAAACAAATATGAAAGTACTCGCAAATGTTGGATATACAAATGATAGAGGCGCATCATGCAGAGCATACAGGTAAACAACAAGACTAATAAGATACATGAACAGGCCTGTAACCACCATTTGATTCTTTGCGAGTTTTATTATTCCTTTAATGCTTTTTATCTCGCCTTTTATATTTTTTTTAAATATTATCTGCGCCAGCGCAGCTATAAGAGCAGCAACAAGTGTTATAAATATAACTAAATATATATTCAATTGATCACGTGTTTGCATGGATCGTAAAAGCATAGAGTTATCATTTGCCTCCCTTACAGTGATATTGACAATAATCACAATAATAGTTTTTATAGTCTTCGGCGGCGGCATTATATTTTATTTGATTGCTATTATAGCAATCATAATAGCCATGCTCAATGGATGGATATTGTCAAATGTTGATAATAAGGATTTTGAAGTTCCTTTCTTGATAAAGAAAAGCATTATGCCTAAAAAGGCGCATACGACCAATACAAAAATTAACAAGAAATAAGTTATAGGCAGATAAAATGAATACGCTTATTGTATCAGAGAAACCCAGCGTTGCAGGGAAAATTGCTGCTGCGCTTAGCGATGGAAGGGCAAAACGCATATCAAGTAAAAACAATGTAAGCTACTACGAAATAGATAATGGAGAGAATAAAATATATGTTGTTGCGGCAGTAGGACATGTTTTTACAATAAAACAATCTGAAAAAAATAGGGATTACCCGGTGTTAAAAGTTGAATGGGCACCATCATACCAAGTTAATAAATCCTCAGATTTTACCAAAAAATATCTTGATGTTATAGAGAAGATTGCGCCAAAATGTGAGATGTTTATAAATGCCTGCGACTACGACATAGAGGGAACGGTTATAGGCACAAATATCATAAGATTTTATGGAAACTTAAGCGTAGAGAGCGCAAAACGCATGAAATTTTCAACTACTACAAATACAGATCTTGTTAAATCATATAAGAATCTTTTAGAAATAGACATGAATAATTTTTACGCTGGAGAAGCACGGCATATATTAGATTGGATATGGGGCATAAATCTTAGTAGAGCATTAACCCGCGCATTGCATGGATGGCAGATAAACAGAGGTGGTACATTAAGCATTGGGAGAGTTCAGGGGCCCACTTTGGGAATTCTTGCAAAAAAAGAGTTGGAGATATCCGCTTTTGTGCCAAAGGATTTTTGGAGAGTGGCATTAAAAATAAAAGAGGCCGAATTTCTTAACAAACGTGGAGACATATTTGAAAAGAACGATGCAGATAGCGCATATAATATTACATTAAACACATTGGAAAATGGGATCATAGAGAATATTGAAGCTGAGGAGCGCAGCATAAATCCATATCCGCCATTTGATTTAACTGCTTTACAAATAGAAGCGAGCAGAGTATGTAGATATGACCCTACAAGAACACTTGCTATTGCCCAATCGTTATATGAGCGCTCGTATATATCATATCCTAGAACGTCATCCCAAAAGCTTCCTGAAGCTATAGGACTTAAAAATATAATAGAATTGTTATCAAAAAATAATACTTATAAAAAAGACGCAGAACAGGTTATATCAAAAGGCAACTTTAAGCCCATCGAAGGTAAAAAAAGCGATGACGCACACCCAGCAATATATCCTACAGGTATCGAACCAAATAGCTTATCTGATGAGGAGAAAAAGTTATATGACATTATTGTAAGACGTTTTATTTCTTGTTTTTGCGAACCTGCAAAGGTGGATAGACTAAAAGTTACGGCCAAATTTAACAGTGAATTATATGTGGCAAACGGAGCGCGCATTAAACATAAAGGATGGCTTGATACATATCCTTTTGTTGAAATTGGGGAGCGTGAATTGCCAAAATTTGTAAAAAACGAAAAGATTTTTGGAACAGATATAGATATGCGCAGCCTTGTAACGCAGCCACCTAAAAGATATACAAAAGCGGGCCTTATAGCAGAACTTGAAAGACATGAGCTTGGAACAAAAGCAACACGTGCTGCAATAATTGATACGCTCACGAAACGTGGCTATATATCTACAGTGAGCGGCAGCAGCCTTGGCGTAACCAAATTTGGCATGAGTGTTTATGATGCGCTTAAAACAAACAGCAGTATGATAGTTGAAGAAACAACAACAAGAAGACTTGAAGAGGATATGGAGGGCATAAGCAAAGGCAGCAAACGTGAAGATGAGGTTATTGATGAAGGCAAGGCAATGCTACTTGATGCACTTAAGGCATTTGACGCAAATAGAGATAAAATATCAGAAGCAATGCGCATTGCAGTAAAAGATAGCAGTAATATAGGTATATGTCCTAAAGATAATGGCTCGCTTGTAATTAGGCGCTCAAAAGCTGGAAAAACATTTGTGGGATGTTCTAATTACCCTAATTGCACAAATACGTATTCATTGCCCCAGAATGCAAAAATAGAGCCTACGGGAGAAACATGTGAACACTGCAAAACACCAATTATAAAAGTAATAAGAAAGGGTAGGCGCCCGTTTAAAATGGATCTTGATCCGAATTGCATAACTAAAAAAGAATGGGGCAATATATATCAAAAAAATGATGCTCCTGCATTGATTACAGCTGATAAACTTACAGTTAATAAAAATGCAGACGACAACACCAAAGGTATAGATGTTGGCACGAATAATTTAACAAATAAAAAACAAAATGAAAATATAGCCACAAAGAAATCAGCCAAAATTAAAAAAACAAAAAAAGATAAACCAACACAAAAGAAAAAATTACAGAAAAAAAATAAATCTGAGTGATATTATGGATATTTATCTACCAAAACATTACAAGCGCTTAAAGAGATCCCCACAGGTTATATTACCGAAGGATATTGGAATCATAATATCTTATTCTGGAATAAATAAAAAAAGCAAATGCATTGATGCGGGCACTGGAAGTGGATGGCTTGCAATATCTCTTGCAAGAATAGCAGATAGGGTGGTAAGCTATGAAATAAGGGAGGATTTTGCAAATCTTGCCGAAAAGAATAGAGTAAATGAGAACTTAGATAATTTGCAGATTAAGAATATGGATTTTACTAAAAAGGTTTCTGAAAGAGATTTTGACCTTGTCGTAATAGATATGCCCATGGCTGAAAAAGCAGTAAAGAACGCAAAACTTGCTTTGCGCGGAAATGGTATTTTAGTAGGTTATTTACCACAAATGGAACAAGTAAAACGCTTTGTATCAAAAATGAACACAATGAAATTCAAAGACATAATAACATTTGAGGTAATACTAAGAGATTTATACGTAAGAAAAGAGGGCATGCGCCCTTCAACAAAGGGTATATGGCACACAGCATACTTAGTTTTCGGTGAAAAATAATTTTCTCATTTTTTTATGTTCTTATTTGCTTTTACAATAATTTGCAATTCGTATAATATAAATAAAATAAGCCATATTATAATTATATCATATATGTAATCCAATGTTTGATTTGTACCGTTTTGGCTGCCTGATTTTAAGTGCACGCTTAAATTTTCACTTTGATTTATTTGAATCGGATTTGTATTATTCAAATTATTTAATTTCGTGGATATAAATATACCGGACAATGACCCGTTATATGGAAAGTTTATATTACAAACATTATTTTTTTCAGTTTCAGTATAATTGGATGTTTCAAACCATATGCCATATTGATATTGAAATATTGCGTAATTATTTAACAGACCGCAATTTATAGTTTTATTGACCATAATTGCCATAGAACCATTATATTTAGAAATTGATAAATTTATTACAAATAATTTTGAATATCCTACTGGCGTATTATTAAGCGTGCCCGTCTTATTTACTAACGCTAGATTTAAGCTATAATTTTGAAGCGAATTTTTAGGGTATAAATCTATAGATATATTACCAATATTAATTCTACCTATAGTATTATGCTTGATTAGTGCGTTGATTGATATCGTTGAATTGTTTTTTATTGTGGCACTTGAATTTATTATTGTAAAATTATTTCTCTTTTCTATTGAACTATTTGCATTTGAAGTAGAGTTTGAATTCATTTTCTTTTTATTCCAATCACTAACGGCAGTGGCATTATTTGTTATTCTCAAAATTACTGTCCTTTTATTCCCGGAAACGGATATTGCAGTTATGTTGTATTCGCCTACATTTTTCTTCATTGTATAATTTACAGCAGTAAACCCGAACGACAACCCACCAGAATAATTTTCCAATATTTGATTTACAAGTAATTCTATTATCCCGTCGGGATTTGAATTATTATATGCTGAAATAAGAACATCACTTGAATTATAAATTATGGTTACATTCATATTTTTATACCCTAAAATATCAATATTTGGAATGACTTTTTTTGTGATGCTGCCGCCACCACCACCGCCGAATCCGCCTCCTCCGCCGCCACTGATAGTCGTTGTTGGAGTCGTAGAATTATTTGATACTGTTTGATTTGCAAGAATTGTTGTAGTTGATGTAGATGGAATAGATTGTGATATTGTTGTAGTTGATAATGTAGAAGTTGTAGGTATTGTTGATGTAGTTGATAATATGGAAGTTGTTGAACTTGTTGATGTAGTTGTAGTAAATGCATTATGATTTATAGAGAATGCCTGTATCCATAGGGATGATTCGCCAAAATTTCCAGCATACTGCCCGGCGGAGTATATGACATCCCCATTAGGACTTGTTGAACTACCGCTCCAATCGCCGTATCTACCACCAACATTTTCAATACCCGCTTTTAGGGGTATAAAATAACTTATAGTATTAGGTTGGGCGGATGATAGTTGTACCGCCGCACCTAAACTACCATATGCCGTTGCGTTCCCATATTCAAATGTTATTATTATATCCCCACTACCATCTGCCGAAAATGATGGATTTACAAAATTCATATTAGTATTATTATCTATGTTAAATGTTTGTAGTATATTCCCAGTTGAAATATTTATTTCCATTACATGTATACATTGAGTCGAATGAGTATTACAGGTGGTATCAAAACCATACCAGATATTTCCTTTATAAATTATACCACCCTGACCTCCTGTCGCCTGAATAGTATTTGAACCAGTCGGTCCATCGCTAAAATTATGACTAAATACTTCAAGTGAATGTCTATTATCGCTAAGATAATATGTTTTTATAATAGGCGATTCTGCAGGCCCGGATATATTAAATATACCAGTGGACGTAGAAGTTGCAAAAGAGCTTACCACATATACCGAATTAGGTACACTTCCTACAGGAGTAAGGGGCTGCGGGAATAAGAATGAGGGATATACTAATTTTGAAAATGACAGCTCATTATTTTTTATAAGCTTTGTTTTATTTACTACAAAAATAGTGCTATTTACAAAATAACCACCCCCTATAGTAAAAATGTCCGCAGTTATTACTAAATTATTTTGACTTACAGCCATTTGAGTATAATCTGAATCCCCATTTTCAGGTATGCTATAATTATACCATTGTCCTAAAATATTTCCCGTCTTAGATACGCCAATATCTACATTTGGATCAGCATCTGTAATTATAATCCACCTATTGGTTAAATGATCATAATAGAATTGTGGGTTTATTCCATATCCATTCCACCCTAGACTTTTTGATGGTAACAGACCAATATAGCTTCCAGAATTTGTATATACGCTAACCGCATAATTTGTTAAAACAGCAGTTATTGTACCATTTGAGTATACTTGTGGACCTACGGGAACTGGCGATGGAAATGTAAAACTACCGCCAGACCATCCAGATAATAAAGAAATATTGCTTAATGCAATTGCAGGGGAACTTGCGATTTCATACGTAGGCATTACACCATTTGGAGGGTAATAACTAATAAACATCCAATTAATCGTATATTTCTGATAGCTAGACAACGAATTTGCCGTAATTATATCTATCCCATAAAAATAGCTATCTGCACCTTGAGCTCCGGAATATAACAAAAGAGCGCCATTATTTACACCAACAGAAGGATTGCAATAGCCGCCCATATGAAGCCAGCAGACCACCGGTGTCCCAACAGCATTGCCAGAAGAATTTGATATATACATTGAAACTATACCAGTACTTGGATTTTGTAAAGACCCGCTAGGCGCTTTTGGAGCGGGCATTTGGGAATACGCTCCAGAACATTTGGAGGTATTTGCAGTATAGCCATTATCCACTATGTAACCGCTACAACTATTCCATTTACTAGTGTTTAATACTCTCCCAGCAAAATTATCATACAAATTGAAAACATTAAATCCATTATCGTATTCACCATAAATTTGGCTTAGTTGTGGAGCTTCTCCAGTTGTTTTTGAATTAAAGAAGTTTGTTGATACACTTCCTACTCCCATATATATTGTTTCATTACTGTTTGAATTAATAGGTGCATTTAACTTCAACCAGTATATCGCAAAATAATACGCGCCAAGATTTGTAGTATTATATGATTGCATCCATGAAGTTATTATGCTTCCATTAGGATAGAAAAATTCTACATTTTGCAACCCAGAAGCCATATAGGACTTGTTTAAATAAATAGTAAGCTCTTGTTGAAAATTTATTGGGGTAGGAGCATTTTGTGAATTGATTAATTTTATAGGTATTGAATATAATACACCAGTAGGGGGCGTAACCGACTGAGAGAATATTAGTGGCTTTTTAATAGATATTTTTTGAACACCAGAAGGCAAAAAAATCAGAGTTACTGCTATAATTATTATAAATAATGATAAGTATAGTAGCTTATATTTCACAGCATCACATAATTTTTAATACGCAAAGCATCAATTCTTAGGGGTATTTTTTTCAATTTTATATATATGATAAAGTAGGTATATTATAATAAATATTGTTACTAATATCGCCACATCATATAAGTAACTGATATTTATTGTATTTATAAAAGTAGTTATGCTATTTGTGTTTATTTTAGCCGAATTACTAGATATAATTGTCGTGGTTATTGAACCGCTAGATTGTGTTGCTTTGCTATATATCGGGGCAAAAATTCCAGCACTTGTTCCAGAATAATTAAATGACGCAGTACAATTTCCATCGCTATAAATTTCTGTATAATTTAAGACCTTCTCCCATGAATTATTTTTATATACAAAAGGTACAAGATTACGAGAATTACACGTTGAAGTTTCATTTATAGATATGGATTTTAACAGCGTTTGGGTATAATGTATTGTAAGATTTATAATTAATTTCTTTGAGTAACCTGTAGGAGAACTTATTTTGCTCCCAGTACTATTTGAAATTGTTATGTTTATCGGTTCAATTGAATTTGAAGTATTTTCGAGCATATGTATTTTTATATCAAAATTTCTTCCGATTATTTTTGAAATAGAATTATTTACAATTGTATTCAATGTAATGCTGCCGTTATTTATTATAGATATTATTTGTTTTGTTGCATTTTTACTTGATAACGTATTTGAAGGGATACTTGTTGAATTAGTAGTATTTGTAAAATTCCTATTTATTGTCGTGTTTTTGGATATTGTTTTATTTACTAAAGATTTGCTTAGATTTAATATAAAATTATTTGCAATAGTACTATTATTTGTTATTGTTAATATAAATGTTCTTTTATTTCCCGCGACCGAAAGCGCAGTTATGTTATATCTGCCTACCTTTTTCTTCATTGTATAATTCATTGTTGTAAATCCAAAAGATAGACTTCCAGAATAATTTTCCAATGTTTGATTAATTGTAAGCTCTATTATATTATCAGGATTTGAAATATTATATGCTGAAATAATTACACTGCTATTATTATATATTAATGTCACATTTTTATTTTCATAACCTGCAATTTTAATATTAGGAATGACTTTTTTTGTGATGCTGCCGCCGCCTCCTCCGCCGCCACCAAATCCGCCGCCTCCTCCTCCGCCGCCACCAGAAGTTTGCGTGTTTATTGTAATTTTTTCCATATCTGAATATAATGTTACTGGGATTTGCGAACTATCTTTTACACTAATACAATAATAAGTTGTTGATGTTGGGGATACTGTTATAGAATTTAATGTTGCTCCGCTTATTTGAGAATCCGAACTGCAAGATGAAGACGACCCGGAATACCATTGATAGGTATATGGCGCTGTTCCATTATTAACAATTGAATTTATTGTTTCGCTTTGGCTGCTGCTTAACGTTATATTTGGAGTTGTTATAAGTAATGATAACATAGGATTTACTACTATGCTATTATATGAAGAATTGGATATCGTATTTCCATTACCAATATCTGTCACAATAGAGTTATATTTAAATATTTTATTTAATTGATTAGAGTACACATTAAATGATATGTCACTTGGTGTAGATAACGTGTTTAACGCAACATTTCCTACTATTGAATTACTATTAAAATCATAAAGCGCAGCGTTAAATGGGGGTATACCATTATATGCAGTTATCTGATATATTTCTGTTTGTCCAGAATCAAGTACTGTATATTCTGGCGTTATTAAAATATTTGGAAGTGGCTTTACGTTAACAAGATATGTAGAGGATAATACACTCATCCCTAAAGAATCAACTATTTCATAGCAATAATATGTATTTGAAGTAGGTGATGCGGTGTATGTTGATTCTATGGCACCGCCAATTAAATTAGATGATGAGCTGCAGGATGAACTTGAAGATGAATACCATTGATATGTATATGGCAGTGATCCTCCACTTGGATTTGCAGTTAATACAACATTTTGGGTTAAATAGATTGAATTTGATGGTGCAGTTATAGCACCAGATAGTAATGGAGCATTTACGGTTATTTTCACTGTGGATTCTGAACTTTCTTTTTGATATGCTGAATCTGATATGGATAAACAGTAGTAAGTTGTTGATGTTGGAGATACTGTTATAGAATTTGATGTTGCTCCGCTTATTTGAGAATCCGAACTGCAAGATGAAGACGACCCGGAATACCATTGATAGGTATATGGAGTAGTACCACCAGTTATTGATGATGAAATTTTAACCTGCTGGCCATCGTCTATTACTAGATTGTTTGCAGTTATTGACAATGAGCCTAAGGCCAAAGACACGACTACATTTGATGATGCACTTAAAACTTGTGAGGATACAGAATCTAATACTTTTGCGCAATAATACATGTTTCTATTTGGAGATACTGTTATAGAATTTGATGTTGCTCCTGAAATTAAACTATCAAGACATGACGAGGAACCATTATACCATTGATAGGTATATGGGGATGTTCCGGTAGTTTGCACACCTAATGCTATTTTAATATTTTGTCCACTATCTATTGCAACACTTGACGGGGTTATTGTAGGCGCAGTCAATTGCGGATTTACAGTTATTTTTATTGTATTGCTATTTAGTGTTAATGGATTTGATGCACTATCAGTAACATATGCGCAATAATAAATTGTGGTTGTCGGACTTAATGATTGAAATACAGCGTTATTAGTATTCAAAGAAGATTGGGTTGTAATGAGCGTAGATGATGAGCTGCAGGATGAACTTGAAGATGAATAAAGTGATACAGAGTATGGCGCTGTTCCGCCAGACCATGCAATTGTTATTGATATACTTTGGCCATCGTCTATATTGTAAGAAGTTGGGGATATTGAGAGAGTTGATAGGGTATTTTGAGTGACTGATATTTTATAAGTATTTGTATATACAACTTCTGGATTGTATGCACTATCCGCCTCTTTAACGCAGTAATAAGTTGTGGACGTTGGCGTTGCAATATATGAAAGACCATTGGTATTAGTTATAGGACTATCAGATTGGCATGAAGAAGAACTTCCAGAATACCATTGATATGTATATGGCGCCGACCCAGTAGTTGGAGATAGTATTGATAGCGTTGCACTCTGCCCACTATCTAATGTCGAAGCACTTGATGTCGGAACATTTGAAGCGATTAGGGCGGAATTTACCACTACATTTGTAAGAGCTGAGCATATAGTGTTTGCAACATTATCAGTAACTTTGTAAGAATATGATGTATCTGAATTTGGAGTTGCTACATAACTTTCAGATGTGCCACCACTATTTATTTGAGTTGAACATGCAGTTGTACCGCTATACCATTGATATGTATATGGCAGTGACCCACCAGTAGGATTAGAATTTAATGTAATACTTTGCCCAACATCTATTATTGGATTGCTTGGTGTTATAGGATTTGCAAGCAATGAACCAGTAGGTGCTATTGTAAATGATGATGAGATACTTTCACTAGAATAATTTGAGTTACCAAGCGTATTTGCAACTATGTTATATATGCCAGAGTTATTTGAAGTTTGATATTTAATTAAACCTGTATTAAGTATGTATAAATATGGCTTGTATGTTCCAAATACTGAATAATAAATTTTAGATCCATTTAAAGAAAGTGCTGCCGCTTGCACACCATTGTTAAGTGTGTAATTTGATATAATAGTATTATTTAAAAGATTTATTGCAAATATGCCATTTGTTGTATTTGTAGTATTGAATTGATTTCTTATTCTTTCAAAATATATAAGATATGCAACATCACTCTGATTTGAGATTAAAAATTTTATTGGATGAATTAAATTACCGAAACTTATATTTTTTATGATGTTGTTGTTAGTCAAATTTACTATTGTTATGTTATTATAATCTGCTGAATTGGTTAAGACATATGCAAAGTTATTATTAGGGATTGCAATATATCCAGGTATTGCATCTCTAAATACAATAGCATTTGATATTGCGTGCGTCGTAGTGTTTAGTATAGATAATGTCGCATTGCCATTGCCTGGATACCCATGCGTGCCCCACGATTCTGACATATATAAACTCTTCCCATTCGGCATCATCCCAAAATAAATTGGGGATGGGGTAACTATAACATTATCTGACAATATAATTGCATTTTGCTCTATTGTATTTATCACATCTGAGGTTGTATTTAATATGTATATATTATCATTAAATAAATTTGCACCTGAATCAGCAACATATATGTAATTGCCATTTGGCGATATCGCAGCTGCAGGATAATATGGGTAAGGATTTGAACTAAAACTTATATTACTTAGCGCTACATTATTTATTATTGGTGTTATACCCATATTCTCCTCCGAATTTGCACCGGATGGGGTGTTTATTAGATATATTTTTTTTGATCCGCCATTAGTAAATAACGGGGACAAAACTTTAGTAGGAGGGGCATACGTTAAATTATTTACTATTAAATTAGATATTGTATTAAAATCCGCAATTTTCCCATCACTAGTTATAAGATATAGGTCATTGCCGTTGTTTGTCAATGCAAGATTTG
>JAMCZM010000016.1:0-3199 GCA_023485645.1 Candidatus Martarchaeota archaeon | reverse complement strand
CAATTATATTGTCAGATAATGTTATAGTTACCCCATCCCCAATTTATTTTGGGATGATGCCGAATGGGAAGAGTTTATATATGTCAGAATCGTGGGGCATACGTTAAATTATTTACTATTAAATTAGATATTGTATTAAAATCCGCAATTTTCCCATCACTAGTTATAAGATATAGGTCATTGCCGTTGTTTGTCAATGCAAGATTTGATATGTAGCCTTCTGGAATATTCATAGTGGTGCTCTCATTTAATGTTTTATTAAGTTGCATCCCATAAGATTTTGATACCAATACACCATTAACATATAATGTTGCATTCATATTATTTGACGCAGTTTTATTGAAAAGACCATAGTCTATATAACCATCCTTGCCATTTGCGACAAAGTTTTTGGAATTATTTAAAAATATATATGGATGTGCTTTTGATATTGTAAAAGTACTTGAAATAGAATTTGCATTATAATTTGCATTAGCATTTGAATTTAATGTAATTGTATATGTATTAGCTGAAGCTGGTACAGAAACGTACCCTTCAGATACATTAATCTCTCCAAGTACTCCAGATAGACTAGCTATATTTGTATATCCTACATATATTATCCCATTCATCGGACTCGCTGAAAGTGCAATAGGAAGCCATCCATTTATCGATATTTTCCCAACATATGAATTAGTAGTGCCATTTATTACGGATACACCAGATTCTTCTGCGCATGAATCTGCTACGTATATTGAATTTGTACTATTAGAATAGGCAATTGATGAAGGACATGCGCCATTAATCAAAATATTTTTGACCGTTGTATTTGTTAAAACATTTATTACAGTAACAGAATTGCTTGTATAGTCTGGCACATATGCGTATACACCATTACTTGAAAACGCAATAGATTGTGGATTATTTCCAGTGGTTAATATCTTAGTTACATGAAACGTTGAATTTATCAGAGATATCGTATTATTCCCATTATTTAAAACATAAATTGAATTAGAATTTGGTATCGTATACACGCCAATAGGCTTATTAAAACCCACAATTGTATTTGCGATTGTGTTGCTACTAGTATATATTGTCTGCAAATCGCTTGATGAGGTATTAATTATATATTTTAAAGCCATATTAGATGAATATGCAGTATATGGCGTTGTAACGCCATTAGGAATTGTATATAATTCTGTATTGAAAGAGAATGAACTGACATTAACGGTGTGTATAGGAACGACAGAAAATGGATAGGATATCGCGTATATAGTACCATTATGCACAGATATAGACTGCGTTGCCTCTGAAAGATTAATATTTTTTGAAATATAGCCTATATTTGTGGTATTGACCAAAACCCCATTTATTAATATATTTGAGCTAAAAGGTCCAGCACTGCTACCAAATACGATGCTGCCGTTGGTTCCGTTATAGATGCTATTATGTGGTATATTTAGTTTTAAGATAGGATTTATTGATGCTATGGACATATGCATTAACAAAATGGTTAAAATTATAACAATTATCAGTTTTTTATTTTTCTGCATATAATCAAGTTATTAACACGCTTACAAGACTGCAGCCATTATATTCATATATTATATACCAATTATATATTATTCTTTTAGGTTCTCTAGTTTTTTTGCCCTTCCCCATAAATATTCAAAACCGGTTATAGCATCCCTATAGTTTGTGCGCACGATATGTTCACTTTTCCTATTTATTATATTAAATGGGGGTATCTTATATGCATTTGAATTGTCTATAAGCAATCGTTCATGTTGTTGTATCGCATCATTCTCATCTAATATGCGCATTTCAAATATAATATTTCTATTCTTAAGCTCATTTTTAAAATCATTATACTCTTTTACAAATCTTCCACCAATCCTATCCTCATTTGCCAGCACATAAACGGATAAATATGAAACATTTGAATTTTCTAGAAGTATCGCAAGATTTTTGAGTCCCAACGAATCGAAATGCATGTCTAATATTTTTATATTTCCCGAAAGCTTTGAAAATAACTCATCAGAAAGCTTTATCATATTAGTATATGGCTTTGATGGATCAATACGTATATTTCTAATTGTATGACGCCTTATTCTTATTATGTCAAAAACATTGTACATAGATAAAAGAACTATTATACCACCGCCTATTGTTGATAATGAAAATATAGTATATGGCTCTGCAAAAATAAAATTTGTTTCTAGGAGTATTGAAAGTAAAAGATAGGCAAGCGCTGAGATACCAATAATTATTGGCCATTCTATTCCAGATTTCTTATTTAAGATTTGCAAACCGCTTGCAATTACCATAATTATAGTAAGTACAAATAAAATGTAGCTTATTGAGAGCGCGAATTGCAGCGTTGGTATATTGTTTAAAAGCTGGGCTATTGTAACATTCACTATTATATTTGCATTGTTGCTAGCAACTATGCCTGCACCAGCGCCTATACCTATATTAAGCGATAACTGCTGTATATAGTATATAGCATATAGCAATGTGAGTATACTTGCAAAGAATATAATTAGTGATATGATGCCTTTTCTCTCCATATTACCATTTAAGGTATGACATATTAGCAATTTATAGCTTATTAGAGTAATCGTTTTTTAATATTTGAGATAGTACTGCAAAATAACTTAACTTAAGCATAAGCTCTTTGAATAATTTATGTTAAAGTATTAATATTTAGTATACTACGATTATTACAATGGAAAAAGATATAATTACGCAAAAACCTACTATGCAAAAACAAAAAGATAGTTTGGATTTTCCAAAAACAAAAAAATCTAAAATTGATGAAATTTTTAAAGATTTTAATACAAAAATAGAACATAATGGAAAAACAAGTATGGCAATGCGAATTGAAAAAGGCATTACTGACGTATATAATAGAACAAAAGAGTATTTGAATTCTTTATTTAAGACTGCGGCAATTGATTCGTTTAAAAAAATTAAGCAGGGTATTGCAATAGGAACTGTTTTGATTGGAAATTTATTTAACACGGCAGCAGTGCCTAATACATTCGCTGACGCAAACACATATTTAAAACCACAAACATACCAGGTTGGCGTAAATGGAATAAAACGTATAAATGAATATGGACAATTTGGACTTATTTATACGGAGAATACACGTTCACTACACTACCAAGTTATTGCAAAACCGATAAAAAATGGTACCATCTGCCATTGTTTGTAA
>JAMCZM010000006.1:9106-10680 GCA_023485645.1 Candidatus Martarchaeota archaeon | reverse complement strand
ACTACTCGATATGATAATCATAATGTTTAATTATATGCTCACCTAACCCTACCATACTACTTTTTCTCTGTTTAATATCATCTATCTTTTTTATATCGTTTGCACTCAATTTTATTTTTATAGCGTTGATATTTTCTTTCATATGCTCAAGGGAACCGGACTTTGGTATTGGTATTGTATTTTTTGATATTAACCAACTTAATGCAATCTGTGCGGTAGTTGCGTTATATTTTTTAGTCAATTCTTCAAATATTTCATTTGTTTTTATATTCCTTTTCCTATACATATTACCGCGTAATAGCGGGCTGTACGCTATTATTTCTATCTTATTATTTTTACAATAATTAATTATCTGATCGTGCAATCTGCGCACCAATATACTATATTCAATTTGATTGGAGCATATTTTATTTTCTTTTAATATCAATTCTGCCTTCTTTAATTCATCTAAGTTAAAATTGCTAACTCCGATGCTTAATACCTTACCCTCTCTAACCAAATATTCCAGCGCTGCAAAAGTCTCTTTCATAGATATTTTATAATTAGGAAAATGCAATTGATATAAATCTATATATTTTATATTTAAGCGCTCTAGGCTTTTATTACACGCCTTAATCAGGTTGTCATAATTAAAATTATGTGGTGAAACCTTTGTGGCTATAAACACAGAATTTCTATCATAACCTTTTATCGCTTTTGACACAAGTGTTTCTGTCCCATACATTTCTGCAGTATCTATAAAATTTACACCCTCATTAAGTGCATATTTAATAGCGGATATTTCTTCTGCTGGATTTATACCAAGCTTCCATGTGCCTATACCAATCTTACTTACCTTAAAATTAGTATAACTAAATTTCATATATTCCATATTATTAAATCAAACAAAAAGACTAAAAGAGATCCGCTGTTTTTATGGGAAGGCAGAATTGATATTAAAAGACTAAAAGAGATCCGCTGTTTTTATGGTAAAAATAATTTATTAGTTTTATAATAAAATTTGTTTAATAGGTCCTCCCAAAAAGCGTAAGTTTTGATGCAGCCTTTGCACATGCGATGCACTTACCCTCTTTAGTTTCACCCACAAGGCTCCCTATAGGTTCTATGCTTGGACCTAAAGAGGATATTTTTTCAAAACACACCTTCTCTTCGCACCAAATTGCCTTTGCAACCCTTCCCTTGTATATTTCAGTCTTTGCATCCTCTAAATTATTAACATATACGATCTTTTCAGAATATATTGCCTTTGCCTTATCTAAAAGCTCTTTTGGTATGTCTTTATTTATCAAATCTTCTACAACCTTTACAACATTTGATTTCTCTATTTTATATTTTTTATTCTGATCACGCCTAAATATCGTATAAGTATTCTCAGCTACTTCCTTCTCACCCATTTCTATTCTTACTGGAACACCTTTTATTTCCCATATATGAAACTTCTTTCCGGCAGTTATATCTGAAGCATCTACTTCTGCCTCAATACCGTGTGATATTAATTTATCCCTTAATATTTCTGCCTCTTTTAGGATATTTGCATTTGAAGTCGATTTTATTATAGGCACTTAATGAGGGTG
>JAMCZM010000006.1:0-9096 GCA_023485645.1 Candidatus Martarchaeota archaeon | reverse complement strand
ATATTACTGCAGCAAGAAACCTTGCACCATTTCCCGTACATACCTGCCATGCATACTCCTTATTGCCATTTGAATCGGTATAACATACATCAAATTTTCTAGCGTATGATTGCCCTAAATTATTAACAGAACCATTTTCCAATAATCTACCATCTGGTAATATTGTATAAAACTCAAACGCAGAATCAGCTCCTGCAAATATTTCATATTTTGGCTTTGAAACAACAATATCTGGTATATTTAACACATTATTCCAAATATAAGAGTACATTTTTCTATGCATATCCGCTTCATTGCGTGCTTCTTCGACAGTTTTATGCGCGGTATGTATCTCATGCCAAAATGTTATCTCTCTGTCGCGTATAAGAGAATGTGTGGTCTTACTTTCATTTCTAAATGAGCTGACAGTCTGATATATACGTATTGGAAGTTTTCCCTGACGTGCCCACTCGCTAAAAATAGGATACATCGCTGGCTCCCCAGTAGGTCTTAAAAGAAGCTCTTTACCATCTATGTAAAATGCCTCCTCTTTAAAACCATTAAACCATTTATCATTTTTTTGGGCAAAATCCATCGTTACAAATAATGGAAAGAGCACCTCTTTAACCCCAATTTTTTTAAGTTCAACATCTACAACGCCAGTTATCTTCTTCATCATTCCAAGGCCATATGGCATCCATATAAATGTGCCTTTTACAGGATAACTTTTTTCCGCTATCTCAGCAAGATGCAAAAGTGCATTATACCATTCCATAAAATTTGTCCTTTCTGGCAAACGCTCCGATTTAATATCAATTATCTTTCCTTCTTCATTTAAATTAACCACTATATCACTAGATTATACGTACAAATCACCATAAAAGTATTAATTCCTAACTATATTCTGCTTCTTTTATTTTTTCACAAAAAAGATATCAAAGCAAATAAATACCTATAGTTATATACTCTTGAGAGGGGGTCATATGAAAACAAAGTTTGTAGTAGTGCTCGGAGCGCTTATGAGTGGTATGGGTAAAGGCATAGTAACATCATCCATATTACAAATATTAGATTTTTATGGATATAACGCACTGCCTATAAAATTTGATGGTTATTTAAATTATGATTGTGGGACTATGAACCCATATAGGCATGGAGAGGTATTTGTTCTTGATGATAAGAGCGAAGTTGATATGGATTTTGGTATTTATGAGCGATTTTTAAATAAAGATTTAACTGGCGATCTTTCAATAACTGGCGGTAAACTCTTTAGTAATATAATAGAAAAAGAAAGAAAGGGTGGATTTCTAGGGGATGATGTGCAAATAATACCGCACCTTACTGGTGAAATATTAGAGCGCATAAAAAATATAGCTAATGAAAAAAATCCAGATGTTCTTATAATAGAAGTAGGTGGTACTGTTGGTGACATTGAGAATAGTTACTTTATAGAAGCAATGAGGCAACTATCATTAGAAGAAAAAGTTACGTTTGTGGCGCTTACATATCTTCCTTTTATAGATGTTGTTGGAGAACAAAAAACAAAACCAACCCAAATAGCATTCAGGAGCATAATGAATACTGGGATACGCCCCACTTTTCTTGTATGTAGAAGTGATAAAAGAGTGTTGGAAAAAACTAAAGAAAAGTTATCTTTGTTCACGAATATAAAAAAGGATTATATTATAGACGATTCCACACAAGATACATTATACAGAATGCCGCTGCATTTTATACGTGAGGGATTTGATAAGAAATTTATAGATGAAATTGGCCTTGATGGAAGCAATCTTTCTAAAAAAAAGATTAGTGAACTTGAAAGCGTAATTGAGAGGATAGTACACCCAACAAAAGAAGTTAATATTGCAATAGTTGGTAAGTATGTTGGACTGACCGATGCATATACAAGTGTTAAAGAGGCATTAATACACTCTGGTGCAAAACTTGATTGTAAAATTAATATTGATTGGGTAGAAGCTGAAGACCTTTGAAAAGCCGGAAAATGATTTTGAAATTCTTAAAAAATATGATGGAATTATAGTACCTGGAGGTTTTGGAAAAAGAGGCATTGAAGGTATGATAAATGCGATAAAATACGCTAGAGAATCAAAAACTCCTTATTTAGGCATCTGCCTTGGTATGCAATTAATGGCGATAGAGTATGCAAGAAACGTTTGCAAATTAAATGATTCTAACTCTACCGAATTTAATCCGAACGTCGAGCATAAAATTATATATACAATGCCTTCTCAAAGAAGAACACAATATAAAGGAGCAACTATGCGCCTTGGGGCATGGGACTGTAAGATAAATAAAACAGAATCAATTGCATACAGATCATATAAAAAAGATATTATAAGTGAAAGACATAGACATAGATTTGAATTCAATAATAAATATAGAGAGATTATGGAAAAAAATGGCTTAATTATATCAGCTACAACACCAGATGATGAGTTGGTTGAAATGATCGAATGGAATGATAGATTTGGTATAGGAACGCAAGCACATCCAGAACTCAAATCCCGACTCTATGAACCTGCACCATTATTTTTTAGCTTAATAGAAAACGCTATAGTTCATAAGTATAACAAATAGTCATATGTCACATTCAGAAGCTGCTGCAAAGAGTATGCCTGAAAGTGCGTGTGTTGATATGCTATCATCACATATAGAAAGTGATGATTGAATATACTCTTCAGATGCTACATATCCATTTAGGTATACTTTTAATATAGATACAGATAGTCCTATATCCCCAATCTCAGGACCAAAATCAGCATATGCCATATGCGTTCCATGTTTTCCAATCTTCGCATTTTTTTCTATGATTTCAAGTATTTTTTGCGCTTTTTTATAGTTTTTAAGCTGCACATAGAATATGCCTTCAAGCGCCGTAAAGAAAACAGAACTTATATTTTTATCCATACTACTTGTTAAAAATCCATTGTTATATGGCAATCCCGATTTAAATTTTATACATTTATCCAAAAGCAAATACATTTCATTCATATTAAGTACCATCATTCCTGCTATTGTGGATGGTATGTTGATGGTATTGCTATTTGGTTTTAGAGAAAAATTATTCGCATTAAAAGTATATTTTACTATGTTTTGAACTCGCTTAGTAGAATCGTCCCTAAATCCCAACATATTCTCCAGAATGGATACAAAGCTATTTACATATGAATACTCTTCCAAGTCGCTATTATTTTTATATAAGTTATGTTCTCCGATTATGCCTTTTTTGCGAATAAAATCTAACTCCGAATGCGCACGCTCGATAAATTCCGTGCTTTCCTTTCTTGGAGTAATTCTGCCTGCGGCTAAGCCCACCATCGTAGAGGCATGTGTACTATTTTTAACTACTATAAACTCACTTATGCATCAAAAGATGCATCCACCAATAACTAATAATAAGAAAATTATTTATGAATTTAGATTTAAAGCTTATACCCGATTTTCCTAAGAAAATCATGCCTCTCTAATTTATCGGAATCAGTTTCCATTCCAACAGATGGATATCCATCTATTATGCCAATTATACCAAACATTCCTTCATTATTTATTCGTACAACTTTAACAGGATTTGCAGTTGCACAATATATATTTGATATCTCAGGAACATCTCTAATATGTTTTAACACATTTATAGGATAGGCGTTTTTAAATAATACTAAAAAGCTATGTCCTGCATTTATCTTTTGCATATTCTTTAGGGCACTTTTCTCTAGTTCTAAATCATTTCCAGAACTACGTAAAAGTCTTTTTCCGCTAGCTTCTACAAAAGCTATACCGAATTTTATACCAGGCACTGAATTGACACATGCTTCATAAATATCCTCGACAGTTTTTATAAATGAAGAATGTCCTATGATTATTTGTGTATCTTCTGATTTTTCCATATCTATAATATCTATTATGTGCAATCAATCACCAATATGCAAAATAACAATTTCTTCAAAAAATGCCTTTTCTGAAGCTATTATCTTAGCATTATATTTTTTAATATCCATTTCATATTTATTAATACTACTCTCAAGAAGCAAAATATTGTATTTTTTATTCACATAATTTTTAAAATTGCTAAGTAATATATTAATATATTTGCGACCAGAAACCCCACCATCAAGCGCAATGTCAATATCACTTGTGATATCTACACTATTATCGAGATATGGGGGGTTGAATATTATAGTATCATATTTATTTTTTATATTTGAGAACATATCAGTAATAATGAATATGCCGCTTATATTATTGATTTTTGCGTTGTGCTTTGCACATTCCAGTGCCACAGAATTAATGTCAGCAAATGTGACATTACACCCTTTTTTTGCTGCTACTATTCCTAGTATCCCAGTACCAGTACCTAAATCAAGTACATTCCCATTGGCATACTTTTCAACCGCATTTGCTAGTAAATATGAGTCCTCCCTAGGTGCATATACGCCATTATAAACGTCTATATGTATACTATTTATCAAACCTGATTGCTCAGCCAAGAATACCCTCCTTCTTAAAGCTGCGCACGCTCGCGTACAGAATTAAAATATCTAGTATTATAAGAATAAATATTAACATTTCAAAAAATCCCACATTTAATGTAGCTATTCCTAGAACAGATGTAAAGGGTATTATCAAAACGGGTAGTATTAACAATGTGCTTACCTGTTGTGCCTCTTTTATGCCACGCACCTTTGCGGACACTAGCACCATAACCCCTATAGTAACTATTGCAAGAAATGGACCAGACACTATCATTAAAAGCCATGAAGTAGTAGGTAGTATATATGTACCAAAAGTTTTCATTGAAAAATAATTTGTTATTCCGCCATATATTAAAAACACAGCCAATGTGAGTATTAACGTTGGTATAAATGATGCAAGAACCTTACCTAATAAAAGTTCTGAATTGCTTATTGGAGTTGCAAGTAGAGCATCTGATGTTTTGCGCTCTTTTTCACCCGCAAAGCTATCCGCCGCGATAACGGACGCTGTTAATATCGGCATTGTAAGAAATATTGGGCCTAAGATATTTACGGCAAAATATTGGAGAAACATTTCACTTGTTGCATGCTTTATTTGTGATGGAGCTGTTGGCAAAGCAGTTATTCTGCTAACGATATTTGGAGCCGCGTATATAGTAACATAAAATGTCATTATTGGTAATATTATTGAAAAAAATAATGGAACGCCTATCATAGGTCCATATATGGAAATACTGCTAAAAATCTCCTTTATATCCTTTATTGCAAGATGGTACGAACGTTCTATTTTCATCATATTACCTATTATTGTCTATTTATATAATTCTTCAAGTGCAGGCTCCGCATAATCTACGCTTGCTATATACGCGCCAGATTCTATAAGCATTTTGACATTACTGTTTATATCCTTAAAATTGCGAATTTTTAATTTAATATATGTGGGAGTTTGGCTATTTATATATACAATATTTTTATTTAATATTTTTTTAGCACTTATCGGACGCGCTAATCGTACCCCTATCTCAGAATTCTTAAATATATCAGTATATATACTATCAGTATTTGCATCTTTTATTATTGCACCATTTTTTATTACAAGAAGCCGAGAATTGAACCTTGTCACCTCATCAATTCTCTGCGTTACAAATAGGACTATACCCTTTCTTGCTATTTCATCCAAACTTTTTCTTATCTGTTCTGCCGCACCAGCATCAAGAAAGGCTGTCGGCTCATCAAGCAATACTATTTCAGGATCATTAATTATAGCACGGCAAAATGCTATTTTTTGTTTCGTTCCTCTGCTCAGAGAATATACTCTATTATTTACATATTTATACGCGTCAAGCTCTTTTAGTATTTTTTTGCTTTTTTGTTCTATTTCTGAATCTTTTAACCCATAGAGCCTCCCAAAAAAACGTATGTTATCTTTAACAGTCAAATAATCATACAATGAATAATTGTCAGTAAGAAGCGATGTGTATTTATGTACGTCAAAATTAGTATATGGGTCATTCCCATTTATTCTAACAAACCCAGAATCCAATTTATACAATCCATCTATACATTTTAAAAGCGTACTTTTTCCTGCACCGTTTGGACCTAGTATAATGTTAATGCCATTTTTTATGGAGATATTTACATTATTTACGGCGACTACTTTTTTGAATCGTTTTACAGCATTGGTTAATTCTATTTTATGCATATATAGAAATTGATGTATAGATTAATCTACTTTGCGCTTTCATTTTTCAAAATATCTCTCCGACAATACTAGTTATGCCTTTTTTTAGATTATATGATCGTATGTTATTATTTTTTAAGTGGTTTACCACAAACTTTGACGAATTTCCATGATAGCACATAAAAACGTGATCTTCCATCAATTTCATCATATCTTTATTTGAAAATAGTTCATTTGGATCAATAAATAAAAATTGCTCCTTTTCCATATCAAGAAGCTTTGATATGTATTCTATAGGTTCACTTCCAAGCCATACAATTTTAGTACCCTTACTTGAAACTATCTGTTGCGCCTCTATTATATCAACATCCATCTTCTCACTAATAAATAGACCATAAAGATAAAGCATAAGTGCCAAACAGCAATACGATTTCCCACAGTTAAGCAGTACACAACATATCGTGAGCAAGCTTAGCTTCCGAGTTCGAAATGGGTTCGGGCGTTTCCTTGCTCCTGTTACCGTTTGGCAAGTATACTATGATTTATAACCTTTTTATATTTTTCTGTTTTACGCGTATAATTAACTTACTATATAACCAGTGCTATTTACAATTATTATACCATCATCTCCTAAGGACCCTTCATAGCTTCCAAAATCATCACCATATGATGCCTCTATAAAATATAATGAGTCATTCTTTGGAACATATACAGTTGATATAGTATTATTATTCATGCTTAATGTTATTTTAGTACCATTAGAAATTGTGTTATTTAACATCTTTATCCCAATAAGTGCCCTTAATGACTGTGCATTTTGTGGTCCGGGAAATATTTTATAGGATATTCCATCATATTGGCTATTTGCTAATTTTATTGCATTGATGGTTGGGCTGTTGGTTACAGTTTTATTGCTATTATTAGTATTTGGGCTATTGTTTATATTCGCATTTTTTGCCAAATATACCGTACTTATTTTATTCATATAGATTACATACAAAAATACAGCAGCTACAATTACAATAATTACCACAAATAATAAAACATTAATGCGCATAACAAGCATTTGGAATATTCAATTTAAATAGTTAATGTGCATTTTCGTTTTTATTCATTATACATTTTACCCTTTCTGCAAATATCACATACCTTTGATTTTTTATCAAAATGGAATTTACAGATAGCCTTGCCGCACATAATACAAGTATATTCTGCTGGCTTATTACATATTTTACATAATTGAAAATTCATAAAAATACCTCATAAATAAGAGAGATCTACAACGCCTGATAACAATTCTAATGCCTTTTCTTTTGATAAAGGCTTCATGCCCTTACTTTTTGAGTATTCACATTGGTATTTTATTTGCGCGTTTGTTATTTTTGTGGTGGGATCAAGTATTTTGCACTTGTCTATGTATTCGACTATTATTTTATAAGCTAATTCTGTATCCAATTTTTTAACATTTATTAGATAAGGGGCAAGTATCAAATTCACTACACGCTGCCTTACATCTGGAATGGGATTGGAAAGTAATTTCTCTATCCACTCTTCTGATCTTGAAGCATTAATTTCAATCTTAGGTTTTGGTATTTTTATTTCCATTGCATAGTCAAGAAGCGTTTTTGGAATTTCTTTTTTTGGTATTGGCAACCCTGTTTTTATTTTTTCGTATATTACACCTTCAAGCATACCTGCAAATTCCTGCGTATTCATTATTATAAAGCCAGATTTTAGTGGCCAATTTATTAACTTATAATTGTTTATATTTGATGTTGCATTCAAAAAATCGGTGACCTTAACATTGAATTCACCATTATTCATTTCTATATTAAAGCCCAGTTCCATTGATAATTTTTTTATGTTAGTCTCGTTATCATTTGTCAATGCTATTATGGAGCGTCTTGCTTCAGCTTTTATGTAAATATCCAGTATATAAGGATTATTAAGCGCACTGACTATAAGGCGTGAGTAAGCATAACTTATTATTAAATTAATGTCAAAAATATCATTCCTATATGTGATATTATTGGTATCTATGGCCTCCTGAACCCTTAATTTTCCTATATCCATATATATTGGATTATTTGCCTTGTCCCCTATGCTTTTTAGAAGCTCTTTTGCAGTTGATGAAAACGGATAATTACACGAAAATGCTAATAAAGCTTTATCTTCCATCATATCATTTATCTATTATTCTAATTAAAATATTAATATAACAGTAGGGGGCTGTACGCTAACCTGGCAGACTACCGCGTTCGGGTCGCGGTTATCCGAGTTCGAATCTCGGCAGCCCCATTGAAATAAATTTTAATTATTAGCATATACTAATTTTATAAATAAGCGTAAATATCTAATCTACATATATAGTAATGATGATAATATGAACAGCGAAAAAACAGAATCTCATGAAAGAAAAATGGAAATGTGGAAGAAAAAAGAGGAGCTTTTAAACGCTATGAACGAAAATGAGCTTCGCGCATTCATTAAAGGATATATGATGGGTCAAAAATCAATATTTAAGCAAATAGACTCTACAAATGAATGTGGGTGTGGAGGACACTGCCATGAAGAATCATCATGTGGATGTGGAAACAATGATTGTAACTGTGGAAAAGAATAAAATTGGCATAACTAATGCCAATTCTTTAAAATTTGGTGAAATATTTAACACGCTATTATATTAATATATTATTTTGGATATTGATGTGTTTATTTTAAAATAAGTGCGATATAGTACAAAATAAATTATTAAAACAGCAATAAATATAAAAATAGTGATTAGATGAATAAAAATAATGACCTTTTTTTTAATAAACCTGAAATAGAAAAGATAAAAGAAAAATATCCTACGCCTTTTCATATATATGATGAAAAAGGTATTATAGAAAATGTAAAATCTCTTTATAGATATTTTTCATGGATTCATGGATTTAAAAATTATTT
>JAMCZM010000022.1 GCA_023485645.1 Candidatus Martarchaeota archaeon | reverse complement strand
GGACTTATTTATACGGAGAATACACGTTCACTACACTACCAAGTTATTGCAAAACCGATAAAAAATGGTACTACAGGAAATAACAATGATTATATAGCTTATGAACTCAATGGGCTTACAAACAATGGCAGATGGTACCAATGCGCATTGCAATATACTAATAATAGATATTATATGATATACATGATATGGGGCGGGCAAAATGAAGGTCCTGGAAAAAGAGTTCCGTTTAATGGAAATGTAGATACGGGAGATAAAATAGATATTAAAATGAATGTTAAAGACCATAAAATATATATGGAACTTCATGATTTGAATACTGGCGCAATTGTTAAAAAAAGCTTTAATGAAGACGCTGATTTTTTTGTAGGCAAAAAATTTTCACATGGATTTTATACAGGATTAATGACAGAATTTGATACGCACGTAAAAAAAATGAGCATGGATATAATTCCATCCGATAGCTACCGCTACCTTTCAGGTGAATTGGTATCTTTTTATAAAGTATTTGCATATTTATCTATTAGCGTAGACAAGCATATGCATGATATACAAGTTAAAAACGGAAAGCCAATAGAATATTATGCCAAGGATCTTACATTTATTAACTTATTTGAAAACATACCCAAAATAGAAGGTAAAAAAATGGGGGAAAATTCTTCTTTTAAATTGGATTTGAAGCATTTTGAGATTAAAAGCAATGGAAAAACCATATATATTATACAAAAAAATAACTAGGATGAATAGTGTAAGATTAAAACGAGTTGTCACAAAAAGCAAACACTATTATTTTTATAATATGATTTGATTCTGTTACTATGGAGTATTTGTTTAGGTTTGATAGGCCTAGAAAACACCAAGAGCAGATGATGGAGGATATTTATGCGGCGCTGCAGGATAAACGCAGTATAATAATAAATGCGCCAACAGGCATAGGGAAAACTGATGCCTCGCTTGGGGCTGCTCTCACAATTGCTATGGAAAAGAACCTTGACATCTTATTTCTCACGCCTAAAATATCACAACATAAAATAGTAGTTGATGCGCTGCAAGGAATTAGAAAAAAATTTGGAGTTGAAGTAAATTTTGTGGACCTTGTTGGAAAACAGAACCTTTGTGTTAATGAGAATTTTAATTCATTGCCAAAAGAGCTCTTTTATACTGCATGTAATAGAGCAATTAAGAACGGAAAATGCCAGTTTTATAAAAATGTTAAAGACAACGACATCATACCAGAACATATTTTAGATAGCGTGCGTGAAGGGCACAATAGTCTATTTTATGCAAGCGCAGATGCAGGGCTATGCGCATATGAAATCGCAACAAAAGCTGCCAAAACGGCAAATGTGATAATCGCAGATTATGCACATATACTAAATCCTAGCATAAAAAGCGCATTCTTAAAAAAGATATCACACAACCTTGAGAGTACTATAGTTATATGGGATGAAGCGCATAATATAACAGAACTGGGAGCATCATATATGAGTGATGCACTTACAATAAATGGCATTTCAAGGGCAAATGAGGAGCTAAAAAGCATTGGAAGAAGCATGGATTTAGATTATCTTTCCTTTATGATTAGTTCAATAGCAAAAGAATCGCTAAAAAAGAGCAAGGAGGCATTTGTTAAAATCGATTGCTTATCAGAACAAATAACTAACAATATCGATAGTATAACAGAGCAGCTTGATAAGTATGCATTAGAGTATATAGAGAGCAGCAAAGCAAAGCGTTCTGCAATACTTCACGTTTCTAACTTCTTAAAGAAATGGCTAAATGATGATAGTTCTATAGTTAGAATAATATCAAATGTTAATGGAGTTCCAAGATTATCCTTAACCTGCTTATACCCAGAGCGCGTGATAAACGTACTTAAAGAGACATACGCAAACGTATTTATGAGTGCAACAATGACGCCACTTAGCATGTATGCAGAAATGTTTGACATTAAGGATAGCACGTATACAAGAAATTATCACAGCCCATTCCCAAAATCCAATAGGATTGCAATAATAGATGATAAAATAACAACAGGTTATAAAAGCAGGTCTGATTTGCAATTCAAAAACATCGCAAGCAATATCGAGAATATAAAAAAACATATACCTGGAAATGTTGCTGTTTTCTTTCCCAGTTTTTCGGTATTGAAAAATGTAAATAAATATATAAAAAATGAAGTCATATTGCAAGAAAAAAACATGCAAAATGTTGAACTTGAAAGGCTTATTAGCCAACTAAATCCTTCAGATAATAAAATATTGTTAGGTGTTATGGGTGGCAGTTTAAGTGAGGGGATTGATTATAAAAATAATACGCTAAAAGGCGTTATCGTTGTAGGATTGCCTCTAGCTGTACCAACACTTGAGATAAAAGCAAGGATTGCCTATCTAAATAAAAAATTTGAGGGAAAAGGAGATGATTATGCTTATAGGGTGCCTGCAATAATGCGTGTCATACAGGCTGCTGGTAGAGCGATACGTAATGAAAATGATAGGGCAGCAATTATATTTATGGACAATAGGTATAAATGGAAATCATATAATTCTATGATAACAGACACATTTGACATAACGGATGCTGAAAATTATAGTGATATAATAAAGGATTTCTGGGCATATGACAAAATTAAGTATAATTATATTTAATTATCATTTTCTTATTATTTTTTCCAATAAAATTTTAATTTTTTTATTTTGCGCAGAATTGTCAAATTGTTCTAAATTCACATCAAAATCTTTTGCAATGCGCCCCATCTCTTCTAATAATATGGCTTTTGAACCAGGATTATCCTTTATATGCTCAAATATATACCTTATCGCACATTCTGGACCGCTTTCTGATATTGCCACTATTCTTGCTGAATCAATTATATCCGCCACTTCTTGAGAGAGATATTTTCCTTTAAATGAGTCAATTATGTCTTTTATTATACTTGGCATATAAACCAGTAAGAATTTATCAAACAGTAATATATATGTATGTTAACCTTACGCATTTAAAATTAATCGAGCATGAGCGCAGCTGTTGCGATTGTTATTGCCACATCGCGTATAAAAAGATCTGTAATCCCAGAGAGATAGAAAAGCGATAATGATATTATTATCATCATAATTGTGCCAAATAGAGCAAATGCCTTTAACTTATACCCCGTAATTATTGCCAGCCCTATTATTAATAAAAGAATACCATGTATAGATATTATTACAGATATTGTAGCATTTGAAATATTGATCAGATTTGGAAAGAATGGAGCCCAGTAGGCTGGCGCGTATATCTCCCATGCTCCAAAGAGTATAAAAAGAAAGGATATAGCAAAGCGCAGTATATTTTTTTGAGTTAGAATTATTTTATGTGTAATAGTTTTTTTCCTATTTTTATATTGCATTGAACTTGACATTAATGAAACCTATTAATTTTAAATTTTAAATAGATTATTTTATCGCATTTGACGCAATGCTATTTTGTGTTGAAGTGGTATTTGAAATAGCTATGCTGTTATTAGCCTGGATGCTATTTGAACTTATATTACTCTTAGTTATATTTTGGATTGCTATATCATTCTTAAGCTGCGCCAAAGTATAATTGCCCTCCATGTAATTAAATAATAATGTAATTAATTCATATCTATTATATGGAGATATAGCGGTACTATTTTTTGCGTTAATTAAGTTTAGGGCAAATATTGAATTTGCATCTATACTATAAGACATTATATTTGAGGAATTTGCAACAGTAAATATTGAATATGGCAATTGATTACCTAGTATATAGGCATAATATATCGTATTCACACTCTGCGATGTAAAAAGACTGGTAAAATTATTATAATAACTAGAGGAGATGATAGTGTTTGGAAATAACACCCGCTCTGATAATATGTCGTATCCAAGCGTATTACTTACAAATATTGAACTTTTACCGGTATAATTGGCATTTAAAATTGGTATTATATTTGTCGAACTATTAATGCTAACCCAATTATACCCCACCGCATTATCAAGCATATTTGCAGATAAATAGTTTATATTTGATACATTTGGAGCACTTGCATTTGATATATTTTCAAATAAACTCTCCACTTTTGGCATAATCATTTCTATTTGCAACGGACTTGATATTGGCAATAATATTGATATTATTTTATTTTTATAAACAGTGCCAAAGCTCGTATAATTTGTTGGACTGCTAGATAACCTTACAGGGGATATAAAATATGGCCTCCCGTTAGGCATTGCGCCTGCATTAAAATTATTAAACCCTGAAGACTCTGAACTGCTTGACAGAAGATTATATGCACTGTTTGCAAGTGAAACATTTGAAAGATTTAATATGGCTATTGCCATCTTGTACCCCGAGGCATTTGTGACATTTTCTATAATTATTGAATTAATCCCATAAGATAAATTATGCTGCATGTTTAATAAATTATACGCATTCCAATTACCCCCGAATATTTTATTTAACAGCTCCAATTTTATTGGATAATTAAAATCTGGGCTAAGATTAGCTACTGGTGTTATAGTTTTTGTAGAATTAACTGATGAATTTATTAAAACATTAGACGCAACTGTGCTGTTAATTTGTGCATTATTAGAATGTATAGTTACAGCGTACATAAGCACGATAACTAAAAGAGCAATCGCGATTATTATTAAAAATATCTTACTATTTTGCATAGTTGATTAAATTAATTAATATTTATATAGGTTTAGATTAATCCAATTAATGTTATATATTTTATGTGCCAAAAAACCACGTTGTTGCAACTACAATAGACATTATAAAAGCAACGCTATGATGTGACTATTTACAATAATAAATAAAAAATAAGATCAGGATACCTCAGTCTTTACATTGATATCCCGAACAAGTTCGCTCTCTTTTATAATACCTTTTCTTCTTGCGCCTACTGCCTCTATTATATATGAACCGACTACCGATATTATTATGTTGACAGCAAGAGCCACTAGCCCAATGTATAGAAGGCCTATACCTGTCTTTACATCTGAAGTAACTAATGCGCCGAAGTTATTTGCAAACATTACAAGACCAATGCCAGATATTAATCCTGCAGCCCAACCTAAACTAAGCGACTTCCAATCAAGTTTTCTCATATACAGCCCTAAGAATACTGCCGGAAGCAACTGCAATATTATTATACCTCCAAGCAATTGCAACTGTATAGCGTATGTAAGGGGTGCAACGAATACAAATGCAAGAGCTATAAACTTTATTATAGCTGATAGCCACTTTGCAAGCCTTGTTTCATCCTTTCCAGACATTTTTGGCTTGAACTCCTTGAATACATTTCTTGAAAGAAGATTTGCAGCAGCAATAGCCATAAGAGCCGCAGGCACCATTCCACCAATAAATACGCCAAGCAGACATATGCCAGCAAGCCACCCAGGCAAAACAGTAACTATTAAGGCTGGTACAGTTAATAATCCATTTCCTGTACTCTTAACTATTGCAAGTGCGCTTGGTACTGCATATATTATAATTCCAAAAAGCGCAAGCAGTGCTAACCCTATAGAATATATTGGAAGCACCGAAAGACTCTTTCTTAACGTTTTCTTATTATTTGATGCAAGGCTGCCATTTATTATGTGAGGATATAAATACAATGCAAGTGCGCTTCCAAGAAACAATGTAAAGAACGCGGGTACGCTAGCTGCAGGCAATGTCGAATATGGCAATGCAGCGCTTCCCTTTAACTTTGCGATATTTGCAAATGCGCTTGTAAACCCACCATATGATGTAAGAACCGCAACAACAATTACTATTACAGTCAAAAATATCAGTATATCCTTAAATATAGAGCCTAATGTAACTCCGCGCAGACCGCTAGTGAATGTAAATGCTGCTAATATTATGAATGATATTATAAGCGCTATTTCAGATACCGTTGCCGCATTTGCTGTTCCATAAAGCATTACGGTCAGAACGGATTGCATTCCCACAATTTGAAGCGCGATGTATGGCAATATTGCAACTACAGCGGTTAATGCTATTACTATAGATAAAAATCTGCTATTGAACCTGCCCTTTATAAAGTCTGATGCGGTTATATAGCCTTTGTTTCTTGATACCTGCCATAATCTTGGCATTGTAAGCATTGCAATGCCGAAAACTATTGCGACATAAGGCACAGCATAAAACGCAATAGATCCGCTAGCATATGCTAGTGATGGCACCGCAACAAATGTATATGCAGTAAATACATCAGCACCTATTAAAAACCAGCTAAGATATGGGCCAAGCCTTCTTCCGGCAATGCCCCATTCTGTTATATTATTAAGATTGCCCTTTCTCCATCTTGAACCATAAAAACCCAAAAATACAAATGCTACGAAGAGAACAAGGAATATTATTATACCAAGTATATCAACTAACATATTATCAACCATCTATTAGTTTTGCCGCTTTGAATAGCAATATTGCAGTTATTGGCAGCATCAATATCTGAAACCAGTAGAAAAATGGAAGTCCTCCAATTGCAGGATTGGTTATATTATAAAGCGGTACGCTAAAGTACACCAAAAATGGTATTATTATAAGCACCGCAGCCACTCTCTGTCTCTTTCTCTTATTCATCAAACCACTAACATTAAATTTATACTTAAAAGATATCTTTATAAATATTTCTATTAAAAGCGAAATAATATTTTAAATTATATAAAGCTAAAATGCTCAATAAATTTATAAACTCTTAAGCACTATATTAGCTAGTTATGGTGTATATATGGCAGTTGATATTGATAAAAACAAAAAAAACAGCAACATACTTGCTGGAGTAATCATAGTTGTAATTGTTGTTCTTGGTATTGCTTATTTTCTATATTCAGGCAGCAATAATGTAATAGCAAATAATACAAATTCCTCATCTATTATAGTTAACAATAAAACTACTTCAACAATAAATATGCAGAGCAAAAACAAAACGACAACTATTGCAGAAAATACAACACTTAAAAAATTCTCCTCAAGTTCGCTTTATAATTATGCGCACCTTGTTGCCCAAAATCCTTATAATAGTTCAATAAATTATATTGCATCTGGCGCAAAAATAAAAGAGGTCAATCTTACAAATGGATCTGTTTCTGTCAACATTACTGAGATATCTGATAGCGAATCAAAAATAGTAATACTACCAAAAGGATATAGCTTATACTATTCGGATACGAGCTATGCGGATGATGTAAGCCCAAACGGTGAATATTCCACATTTGATGACGCACTTATAATAGTCAACGCGACAGGTTATATTGTAAATCAAACAACGGTATAGTCAATTCCATATTTTTTGCCCTCTCTTTCTTTTATTTAATTCTTTTAGTTCAGCTCTTGCAATCAATCTTACGATTTTAGGCATTTTGATTAATTAAACTCATGTTATAACACTCTTTCTCTGGAATTCATACTGTATAATCCATAAATGGCGCTAGCACAGAAATATCATATATAATACAGATAATTATTGCAAAATACTAAAACTTAAAAACAGTATTAATAATATCTAAATTTTATGCATAATTCAAAAATAGAGATATTAAAATAGGTATATTATAAGGTAATATAACCCTACAAATACCAATATACCAAATAATAGTGGTGGTATTGCTGGAAGCGCCCTTTTATATTTTCTTAATATGAACATTGTCAAAATTAATCCGAATATGCCTCCAAATATAACAAAAAAAGAGAGTATAAAGTTTGCGATAACTGATGACGCGTATGCTGCGGATACTGCAACCATCAAGGGAATTGAAAGATCTCCAGTACCAAGCGCAACATTTGCGGATACTGGCACCATTTTATCTGTAATTAGTCGTTTTATTGCGGGACTTTTTGTCTTTGAATATGTACTTTTTAATTCGAATGCCTGTTCTTTACTTATCTTATGCTCAGGCATGCCTGCGACCTCGTTCACCCCTACCATAAATGCAAGATTATTATCCTGCACAATATTTGCAAGCGATATCATATGCTTTGTTATAAAAACAGCAATGAAATCATATACTGCAATTATACACATAAAGAGCATCGCATCAAAAAAATTAAATGATAGCCCAAGTATAACACCTACTCCGATACTTGCTATTATAGCAGCAGTATTTCTTAAACGCTGCCATTTATTTTTTAAATATACAAGTAAAATGGCAAAAATTATCGATACAATTATGCCAACATTAAGATAGGGAGTTATTAGAATATTAGAAAATGAAAACAGTCCAAATATTATACTAAATACCACAAAAGAGGCAAAGAATATTATAACCGCTTCGAATATGCGAAAAACCATCTTCCCATTAAAATACTTGAAGAATAGTATGATAAGTGCGGATACTATAATTATATATGCGCCATAAAATATCACATTAATCGTATTGCTAAAAGCCCCATTTGTATATATTTGTTGATATGTCGCGCCACTTAGTGATAAAACCGTTAAAAGAAGGCCAAAGAACTGCACTATCATGAACATTACAATAATCTGCAGCATTTGCCTATATCCAACAATCTTAAATGCCATACGATAACCACGCAGTACGAATAGTATACAAACCGAAACATTATAAATTAATATTAAATTGTTCTATAAAAGCTATAATAGTATTGTAATTAATTATTTTGTGTACTAGATTGACATTTAATTCATACGTATTGCTATTATTTTTCCTATATACATGTTAGGGTCTGTTGCATTTTTATTATATAGGTATATGGGCATTGTAACTGTCACTTTAAACCCTGCAGATCTTAATTTTTTTACTAAATCTTCATAATAATAATGGTACTCTAAAAATATTTGTGAAAATTTTCTCAACATAGAGTTTTCTGTTGTTAAAATAGATTCATATTCAAAACCTTCACAATCCATTTTCAAAATAACGTTTGTTAAATTAAACTTTTTTATTAAGTCAGATAAACTATATACACGTATATTCTTACCTTTATTAAAATTTTTAATTGAACTAGAGTCAAAACTCTTAAAAGTTTCATCTAATTTATAAAAACCAGTATTTTTCCCTATGGCGGCATTTAATAAAATTATTTTTTTATTTAACTTATTAGTCATTACATTTTTTCTTGCCAAATTATACGAATGAGGATATGGTTCTAATGCATAAACTTTTTTGGCTCCATTTAATACAAAAAATATTGTACTATCACCAACATTAGCACCTATATCTACAATAATATTATTTTTTATTTCCAATTTGGAATATTGTTCTAATATAAAATTTTCTGTAATTAGACTTAATATAGAATTTGGTCTACCGCCGTGAAATAATTTTATGGAATTATTAAATTTTTTAAATAAAATAAAATGTTTCCTGATCTTTATATCTAAATTATATTTTTTATTATAAAATACAGCTTTAGATTCAGCAGCTTGATAGCCATTCCAAAATTCTGCATATTCCTTAAAATTTTTTATTTTAGCTTTACTATTAAGGGTGGTTTCAATTAAAATTTCTGATTTTTGACCCAGTTTAAACAGCAATATGTCATACCAATTTTTAGTAATAATTGTTAACATATAAAATTCGTGTAATTTTGACATTTTATTATTAACAATGGCAATAACTTTTATTATTCTTTTTATATTAATATTACTAATCTAAACACCATTTAATTTAAAATTTTAAAACCTTTTTATAAATTTTGTCGTATTTACATAACATTACGTCTTTATTATTTTTAATAGCGGTTATTCTGGCTTTTTTTGACAGCTTTCTATAATAAGATTTATTATTCAAAAGCTTATTTAGTTCTTCAGTATAATAGATAGGCTCGTTTTTATTTACAACAATTCCATTATAGTTATTTTTTATTAATTCTTTAACTCCAACGTTATTTGATATTATAATAGGTATACCGCTGCCCATTGCCTCGAGAGTCGAAATTGGAAATGCATCATATCTTGATGGTGCTATTAAGACATCTGAACATTTTATATAATTTATCTTTTTATTTGAAAATATTTGGCCTAGATAAGATACATATTCGTCATTACGCCCTACCAAACCGATTACATTTAAATGAATATTATTTTTTATTTTTTTAATTGCATTAATAGCAATATCCAGACCTTTTATATATTTATCTTTACCGATGAACAGGATGTATCTTGTATCTTTTCTAAAATTTAAACTATGTTTTAGCCTAATTTTTTCTTTTTCTGACACATTTTTATATACATTAGTATTTATACCATTATAAATAACTGTGACTTTCTTTTTTGTATAAAATTTTTTTTTATTTTTTACATTTTTACTGACAGCAATTAAATTATTACAATAACGTATATTGCCTTTTTCATAACGTATTGATGCAAAATACAAAAAAAGTTTAATTAAGATATTCCTATTTTTTACAGCATCTTCAGTAAAACCATGAAAAGTAACTATAGAATTATAATCTTTTAGCTCTTTGAATCCCCCTATATCACCATGAACGTGTATAATATCATATTCATGTCCATGTTCTTTTATATATTTTTTAATTTTAATATTTTATATTATTTTTTTAAAATTGATTTTAATACTACTAAAAAAAATATATGACGAAATTTTCAACTCTATTATTTTTATTTTTTTATATGTAACAACGTTATTCTTATTTGAATGACATAATAAAGTTACATTATGA